>CAYWTT010000703.1:0-1994 GCA_964461245.1 uncultured Prolixibacteraceae bacterium
CCGGATCATGTCAAAGTAGGGTATCGGGAATAGATACCAGGCATCGCTCCAGTAACGGTCTTCAATTTTTTCTCTGGAATAGGAAAAGGTTCCATCTGCATTTTTACGGATATCCATTCCGTAAACTGGTTCTCCAAGTATGCTACCTCGTTTAAGGTGTTTCATATCGAAAAAGTGGATGTCTTCAAGTGCCAGTTCAACATCTCTTTCCCGGATGATGATTTCACGCAATTCTTCTTTTGAATATGATCCAGACACTTCAGGCATACCAGCTCTTGCCCTCACCTTATTGAGATATTTGTAACAATCGGCTTGAGGCCCCTTTGCTTCGTTTAGGGCCTCGGCATACATTAGATATCCATCGGCCAGACGCATATACGGATAGATGGCTGTTGATCCTGAAGATCCCAAGGTTAATGATTCCTGGCAATACTTGCGAAGCAGGTATCCCGTTTTACTTGAAGACAGGTCTTGTCGATGATAACCAAAATCAACACCCAATTTTGACCCTCCAGTTCTGTTATTCCATAATTCTACAGTCCTTGTATTCCATTTCGATCCGTTTTCTGCAATGGTGGCGTAAAATCTTGGATCCAGGTTTTTATAAGGCTCTTTGGGATCGAATCCGGATGTGGGATCTGACTGTGGTTTGCCGGTGGTTCTCATCAGGTAGCGGTCGACCAGGTTCTGAGTTGGCAATACCGCATTCCCATCTGCAACCCCCGAGGTGGTCACCAGAGGAGATTCACCTTTTGGGAAGAGTGGTTTTATTCCCCATCCTCTTCTGGCCGGCATAAATATTAATTCCTTATTCCCCATAGCATCACGGGTTGCTTTTTGGTAGGCCAAAGATGGATTTGCCGGATCGACTACCAGTTCATGAGCTCCGGTTTGTTCACAAAAGTCGATCAATGCTTTGGCTGCATCAGTTGCTTTTTGCCAGCGACCGACATCGTAATTACCAAAACAAATCAGGTTATTGTTCGCCGTATTCTCCATATTCATGTATGGAGTAGCCGAATTAAACAAAGGCCTTGCCGCAAACAACCATAAACGCGCCCGTAAAAAGAGTACCGTTCCTTTGGTTACCCTTCCAAATTCCTGGTCTGGTCGGATTTCCGGCAAACCCGGCTCTTTCAAGGTCTCTACCAACAGATTGTCAATGGAATCGACCATCTGCACCAGGGGTAAGCGCCGCAAATCTTTAAAATCGTTTGAGTTAAAATCGAGTTTATGGCTTAACCAGGGAACTCCACCATAACGTATAAAGAATTCGAAATAATTCATAGCCAACAGGAAGCGGGCTTCAGCACGAAGCATTGACTTTTGCTCCTCCGTTCCGATTTTTATAGTATTGACATTATCTAAAAACCAACGCGCTCGGTATATATAGGGCCATCTGATTTTCCATTTCGGTTCCATCACACTTTCAGCAGAGTATTGTGAGATCGAACCTGCATTATATTGGTGAGAGCCCGCATTCGACCAACCAGACTCTGCCTGGTCGGTACAGCAGCTTAGCATCGTCCCGCTGATCCTGGCTTCTTCGTCATCAGCCCAACTGTAAAAATAACCATCCGGAATTTTATTGTATAAACTCAGCAAATAGAGCTCTGCCCGGTCAACAGAAGAAAAAATGGTATCTTGTGTCACATCTACGCCCGGAGCCTTTTCAAAAAAATTATCGCATGAAACATACATCATGGAAAAAACTACCAAAATTACCCCGAAACAATACTTCCAGAATGGTGTAAAAACTTTTCCGGACATTTCTATATATCGTTTTTTATTTATCGCTTTCATAATCTGTCCATTTTTAGAATTGCATATTAAGACCTAGGTTATAGATTTTTGTCTGAGGGTAGGCCATTCCCCGGCCACCGGGTTGTTCCGGGTCTGACTTGAATAACCTTTGCTTGTCCCATGTGATCAGGTTAGAACCGTTGATATATATTCGCAAGGTCTGGCACTTGATTTTTGACAATAACTTACTG
>CAYWTT010000704.1:0-1993 GCA_964461245.1 uncultured Prolixibacteraceae bacterium
TGGGAAAGGAGTAATGGATGAAAGGCAAACCCAGACCAACCGCCTGGATGATCATCCCCACATTCAACATATTCCGTTTGCCATATTTATCCTGTAAAATGCCGGCAGGAACCGAAAGAACAAAAAACCACAGAAGCACCATCATCGGAAGGAACTGGGCGATAAAATCGGTAAGCTCAAAATCCAGTTTGATATATCCGGTTGCTACTCCGATGATATCAATGAATCCCATTACAATGAATGACAGGAAAACCGGAAGTATTTTCCAGGTTCCAATTTTTGATTTGTCCATACGTTTATACCTATTTTAATGAAAAGTTTTTAATAGACTTAAAAATATCCTCACTCCTCCAAAAGATTGACTTCTTTAATGGTTCCCGACACCCTGTTCACCCTGAGCGTTTTTATTTCGCCCGGACCGAAATCACCTTCCCATCTGAGATTGGCAAAGTCCGAGCTGAGGATTGCCCGTCTTGCGATTCCGGAGGTTTCCACACACCGGACGATCAGGTCTTCTCCATTTTCAGCCTGTTTTATGGCTGTAATGATTACCTCCGGCACATTGACCGCCACAAACGATTCCGATTTAGGCAGTGATCCGCCGTGTATTCCCTGATAAATCACCACCGGCGGAGCGCTGAACTCTTCAGCTCTTCTCGCCAGACCGCTTTCTTTCCAGGTTCCCCGGTGAGGAACCAGCATCAGCCGGAAAGTCTGAATTCCCTGATCCATCCACAGATGTTCCGATTTCATATCCAAAACTCTTGGATTGTGGTGGGCATACACCGCTGAACGGACCACCGAAATCCGCATATCACTTCCTTTGACACTGTAACCGTATTTGGCATCATTGAGAACGGTAAGTCCATAGTTTTCCCCCCTGTATTTGCCAGTCATGTCAATCCATCTCTGGCCCGGATCTTCATTACCGTTCGTTTCACGGACGATATGCCCGTAAGGAGTTTCATACGTAGCCACTGGTGCTTCCACATCAACGGGAAATGAAAATTTCAACATCTTTAAATTCTCGTGCCAGTCGAGTGTCACTTCAGCTTCCAGGTTCCGGGAACCTGCATAAAGGATCCAGTCGATGGTCAGCGTGGAGGCGCCATAAGTGGAAATAACGCGCATGGTTGCCCGCAGGGGACCGTTTTCCAGGATTTTGAGAACCGCATTTCCAAAAGCGCCGATTTCATTTGAGAATGTTTGGATATCATGGCTCCAGGTATCGCTCGGATCATCAATCACTACAGCTCTGCAGCCGGTATTGCCTTCTGTAAACAATTCCCTTCCGCTTTCTTTGTCCCATATCCCGATGGATCCTCCCGCCGAAAAATGGACCCTGAGGTATTCGTTTTCAAGTGAATTTTCTCCGGCTTTAACGATATGCCCATTTTGAGGCATTTCCCCGCCCAGAATCCGGATCTGGCGATATCCCAGGGGAGGGAGCGGTACCTGGGCCACCAGTTTCCTTCGGCTGCCGGTTTCCGTTGATCCGGCTGTCCATTGATGAAGCAGGGGATTCCCCTTTTCATCTTCAACCCTCGAGGGTTTTTCCATATTCCTCCAGTTCAGGTCGTATTCAATATTTGCCCGAACCTGCCAGGCATGCGGGTTGAAAATCACCAGATACTGGGAATCCGGATCTTCGGCTGCGATCTGCCATTCCAATTTCTGCACAGCCTTATAGGTAGCCTGATGGGCTATATCCAGGGCAAAACCAAATCCCTCAAGGGCAGTTTGGGTATGTTCGGCCAGCGATGATCCAGCCAGGCTATCGTGAAACTGTAGAAACAACAACCTTTGCCATGCTTCGGTCAATTCCTTTTGTGGGTAATGAGCGCCCCAGGCAACCAAGCCGATGGCAGCTATCTTTTCAGCAGTTACCAGGGCGGTTTCCGATTGGCGGTTTCCTTTTTTTATTTCTGAATCAGCAGTGTAGCAACCTGTTGCATGGTGTTGCAGGTCGTCCTTCACCACGGGCAGGCTCTGT
>CAYWTT010000705.1:0-1984 GCA_964461245.1 uncultured Prolixibacteraceae bacterium
CGTCAGGTAAAGCGGGAACATCTGCTTCCCGGTTTTCATGACCAGATCACCGGTCAAAACTCCGTTGGCATCAATGGTGGCCGGGTTGGCAGGCCGTGTGGGCCAGGTGGCCACATCCTCGTATTTCCCGAAATAGATATACTGGGCAATGGAGCCCATATTGGCCCCGTTTTTCAAATTCTTGTCAACTGCCGTAAATTCCATAATTCAAAAAAGATTAAGATTGTAAAGGATCGCCCGGGCATTACCCCCGACGATCCATATTTCAGGGATCAGGGACTATCAGGGAGCAGTTTTCTGCAGATTGGTCCAGATGGCCTGGTTCAGGCCGAATCCCAATCCTTCCCACCAGTCGGCCATTACGGCCACACAACGTTTTGCTTCTTCCAGACGGAACTGATTTTTGGTCAGGGTTTCTGTGGTGATGTGCAGAAGGTTCTCCTTCGGGGTACACCAGATGATATCCGATCCCACCATGCAGGCCAGCCCTTTCACGCTAAGTGGCGTAAAATCTACGCCGGCATCGATCTGCGCATCCGAGGTCTTCTGGTAAAAGGTCTGTGCCCGCTTATCCTGCAGGTACTTCTTATACCAGTATTTCGACATGAAAATGTTCATCGGGATCCCCTGGTACACCTCGGAAATCGCATCCGAAAAGGTTTCCACCTGGTCAAAAATCGTTTCCGTGGTAAGTGCCCCGATGTTCACGGAATTTATGGTGCTGTCATCCACCCCGTCCTGAAGCAGCTTTTTCAATCCGTCCATTCCGGATCCGTCCACGCCGGCCACACCGGCAGCGGGAGCGGCATACACCCCGTTGAAGTATTCCAGCAGCTCCATGTCCCGGTCGATCTGCTTCTTGTAGTATTCCTCCACCATCCATTTCACCAGGGGCCATTCTTCCCGGTTCACGTTGTTCATGGCCAGGAATCCCAGCCACGAGGCTTTGATGTCGTCGGGATAGAATTCATCATCGATCTTATGGTGGAATACCCGGATTTCGTTGGGTTTCAGGGTTACGCCCCCCTTCTGGGTGAAAGCCTTCTGGAAAGGCTGTACCAGGGTGTTGAATGAGGCGTTGGAGAGACGGAAGATGGTATCGTCCGTCTTCATGGGCGTGCAGTACTGGGTAAACTCCCGCCCTTGCGTCAGCAGGCGCAGGATCCGGCTTTTGTTTTGCCCGGCATTTTCGTAGTAAGCGCCGAATTCGGCTACAATACTGGCAATATTAATGCTCATGGGATGGTATGGATTTTAAAGATTTTGATCGGTTTCACGGTTATGCGGAAGGCTGTTGATCAGTTCCCAATCCACTCCTTCCGGATTGGGGTGATGGTCCTTTTTTCCGAGGATGCCCAATGGCGCTGCTCCCGGAATCCGGGCCAGCAGCCGGCGGATGGCCTCCGCCTTTTCAGCGGCATTTCCGGCTGCCTGAACAGTCGGATCCATTTCATCCAGGGCATTGGTCAATAAATGAAACTCCCTGTCCATTTCCTGGCTGGCCTTGTTCTGAGAATTCAACTCCCGCTGAAGGGAATCCCTTTCCACTACGGCATTGTCCCTCTCCAGGGTCAGTGATTCCACCGTGTTTTCCAGTTCCAGGGAGACTCTTCGGCTCTCCTCCAGTGAATTCATGGCCGTATCGTATTGGTACTGGCATTGAGAAGCGCCCTCCAGGCTCCGCTCAATGGTTTCCAGTTGCTCCTCATTCAGGTAGCAACCCTCCTCCGAAGATTCGAGGCTGCCCGTTTCCAGGGTTTTGTTGATCAATGGAAATTGTCTCATCGTAGTCTGATTTCTGTTTTCACCGGATGAACCTGAACTATCCGGAGGGGCCGGAGCCAACGGATCCGTTGCCACGGGAAAAGGAGGCAGCTCTGAATCCCGGACCATGGCCACCCACCGGTCGGTCACCTGGTTCAGTTTCTCTCCCGCTTCCACAACCTGGTCCACAAATCCCATCTCCAGGGCCTTCTCAGCCGTG
>CAYWTT010000706.1:0-1980 GCA_964461245.1 uncultured Prolixibacteraceae bacterium
TCTGGAGGCAAAAGCTTTTTTCCACTATACAGATTTATGTAACAGCGATAGAAGGTGATAATATCAGTATAGAGTTGAATGTACAGGAAAGGCCAAGGCTCGGTAATTTCAAATTTATCGGTATAAAAAAATCGGATGCCGATGAACTAACTACCAAAATCGGCCTCACCAAACAAACGATTATAACTGAAAACATCCGTCGGAGATCTGTTGAAATAATCTATAAGTATTTTGCAGATAAGGGATTTAAAAATGTACAAACAAGAATTGAGGAAAAAAATGATCCGCAATTCGTCAACTCCAACTCACTTACTTTCTATATTGACAAAGGAAATAAGGTTAAGATAAATGAAGTAAGTTTTTATGGCAATGAAAATGTTTCTTCCCTGAAGCTGAAAAAGCAGATGAAAGGAACAAAAGAAAAAGCAAGGCTTACATTGCATGCCCCGGAGGATAAAAGCCCTTATGGTACAAAGCAGCCGGTTTCTTTTAAAGAATACATTAAGAGTTGGGGATTCCTTTCAGGATCCAAAACACTGAATTTCCTTGATCCTTATTTCCGGTACAACATTTTTGCGTCTGCAAAATTTGACCAAAAGAAATACGACGAAGACAAAGAAAAAGTTTTACAGTATTATAACTCGCTCGGGTATCGCGATGCTGTATTGGTGGAAGACACTATCTACAATGCTAAGAATGGCAACCTCAATATTGATTTGAAAGTAGAAGAAGGCCGCAAATATTATTTCGGAAATATCGCCTGGAAAGGAAACAGTAAATATTCTGATTCCATCCTGAACGTAATTCTTGGAATAAACAAAGGAGATATCTACAACATTCAAACGCTGAACAAACGACTTGGAAAAGAAATGTCTGCTGACGGTGGTGCCGATATCAGTGCATTATACCAGGACGATGGCTATCTTTTCTTTCACGTAGAACCGGTAGAAACTGCTGTATATAATGATACAATAGATCATGAAATACGCATTTCAGAAGGGCCACAGGCGCGGATAAAGAATGTTACAATCTCCGGAAATGAAAAAACAAAGGATCATGTTATCCGTCGTGAGTTAAGAACTGTGCCCGGCAACTTATTCAGCCGTACAGATATTATCCGTACACAACGTGAGTTAGGCCAATTACAATATTTTAACCAGGAAACAATTGCGCCAAGTGTGGTTCCTAACCAGGATGATGGTACAGTAGATATTGGTTGGAAAGTGGAAGAAAAATCTTCTGACCAGTTAGAGTTATCTGCCGGCTGGGGTGGTGGTATCGGTCTTACCGGTACGCTGGGTGTTACGTTTAATAACTTCTCAATTAAAAACATTTTCAATAAAAAATCATGGGATCCGCTGCCGCAGGGGGATGGACAGAAATTGAGTTTGCGTTATCAATCCAATGGCCGTGCATTCCGTTCTTACAATTTCTCCTTTACAGAACCATGGCTTGGCGGCAAGAAGAGGAACTCGCTTACCATGAGTGTATACAGCAGTAAATTTTCAAACGCTTACGATTACCTGACGGGAAGAATTGATAAAAAACGATCAGACACCAACTATCTTAAAACATTAGGTGTTTCCCTTTCATTAGGCAAACAATTGAAATGGCCGGACGATTATTTCACACTGGTATATGGTATCAACTTTACGCAATATGATTTGCGCAACTATCCGATTTTTGAAGGATTAAGCAATGGCCGCTCTACCAATATCAGTTTCAAACTGGCATTGCAGCGTTCATCCGTATTCGATCCTATATTCCCACGCAGTGGTTCCAACTTCCTGGCAAGTGTACAGTTTACACCGCCGTATTCATTGTTCAACCCGGATGTAGTGGGATCGTCTAATCCGTATAAAAACCCGGAGTATCATAAATGGCGTTTCAATTCAGAATGGTATGTACCTATAGGTAAACCTGGTGGAGAAGATAAAACAAGACAGCTTGTAATGAAGATAGCCGCGAAGTACGGCTTCA
>CAYWTT010000707.1:0-1978 GCA_964461245.1 uncultured Prolixibacteraceae bacterium
CAGAAACGGTCACCGGGAGATTATAATTTCAGTGATGTCATTGATCTTCCGGCCGGATGGGCCACAGCAAGCAGGAATGCGGGATGGACTACCTCCAACAGTACCGATATGTTCAGAAGCACGGTCAAATATGTATTGCCGCTTGCTTATCCCGACTGGAATCTCGGGGAGGTGCTTTATATCCGGCGGGTCAGCGCTTCCCTTTTACACGACTATACCTGGATAAGAGGTAGCTTAAACCGCAACGGAGGTTTGTCAGGCAGGTATAATCTCCCTATGCACACAACCGGGCTCGAACTGATCGGCGACTGGAATTTTCTGAGGTTTTATGCACCCGTGGAAGCCGGGGTCAGGGCAACCTACCTTCATGGGGAAAGAAAAGCGGTATTTGAGCTGATTCTTTCGGTCGATTTCAATTCCCTGTAAGGGTTATCAATGTAATTTCCGCCGGCATGTCCAGCCTCAAATGCATACCTATCATTCCCAATCCCCCGTTTACATAAAGGTACCGGTCATCGTTCCTGTAAAGCCCTCCCCAGTATGGCTCCAGAAGCCATATCAGGCTGAATCGGATGCCGGCCATAATTAATCCCCACTGCAGTCCGTGCGTGTGACCTGAAAGCGTTAAAGCGTATCTTTTATCATGGCAGGCCTCAGCGTGCCAATGGGCAGGATCATGGCTGAGCAGGATGCCAAAAGAACCATCGGGCATGTTTTCCGAAGCTTTGCTCAAATCGGCATAGCGGGGGAAGGGAGTATGTCCCCAGTTTTCAACTCCAGTGAGGTAGAGAGTATCCCCTTCTTTGGCTAATTTCACGGTTTCATTCCTCAACACCCGGAAACCAGATACTTCACAGGCTGTCACTATTTCTCTGAAATTCTTCTCTTTAACTGATGGAGATGGCCACCGGGAATAATCACCGTAATCATGGTTCCCCAGTACGCCATATTTTCCGAGGGAACCATGGAATTGAGCCAAAAGAGTGGACCAGCCATTGGCTTCCCATGCGTAATTGTTGACCAGATCACCTGTAAAAACGACTAAGTCGGGTCTGAAATCCCCGGAAATGGCTACCATTTTCCGCATCATGGCTTTATTATGGAACGTTCCGAAATGGGCATCAGATATCTGGACGATCTTCATACCTTTAAAAGCGGGCGGCAAGGCAGGAAATTTCAGCGTGATCTCCCGGTTGACACACATCCCCGGACCGGCTAAAATACCCCATAAAAAGGTTATTCCCAATCCGGATGAAAGAATGATTCCCATCCACCATACTGTGCACCGGAATCTTACCCTTCGACTTGCCATCATCAGCAAACCGGAAATGAAAAGGGGAGTCTTGCAGGTAAAGTCGGTCAGCAGGATGGCATTGAACCAGGTATAGCCGGTGTAAACCCATTTATGGGCCGGATCGGGAGGGAACATATTGAGGAATATCAGCAGTAAAGTCAGCAGAACTGCCTCTCCAAACCATATTTTTCTAAGATAAGGGCGAAAGGAGGGATATCGGCTCATCAAACCGTAACGGATGCAGAACCAGGCCGTGAGGGTAAATACCCAGTATGCCGAAAGCAAAATCAACCATATATTTATTGGCAGACTTCTCATCCCATTCTTTTTGTATCAGCTGTCACCATACAAATATGGTGACAAATCGTGAAAAAGAAACTGTCGGGGGTTAAGAAAGGGTAGGGGACAAGGGCTTATTCGCCGAGATACAAATGTTTACATGATAAAGTTACATAAGTACACAAATTACGAAGAAAATGATACGTGTGTAAATCAATAATTGTCTTTTTCTCTTTACCACTCTTTAACGCTTCAAAATCAAGTATTAAATATTGTAACGTTTAATATAAAGTACACATAATCAATTTTATAGAATATCTAATTTAAATATAAAAATAAAATGAATAACCATTAATTGAAAAAAAAAACAGATAAATAAAATTAATATCTAATATAAATAACAAT
>CAYWTT010000708.1:0-1974 GCA_964461245.1 uncultured Prolixibacteraceae bacterium
CCTTCCCATTCGCCCTGTTTATCTTTCAACAAAGCAAGATCAATTCTACGGTCAAGGTTAATCTTCATATTCCCCGCCCTAAAAGATTTCATGCCCCCAGCAACTATGGCTTCAGGTTGTCCATCATGGTCTAGCCTCACTGCTGCAAGCCCTGTTGCATCAAAGGTTACCGGATATCCTTGTACCTTTACAGTCGAACGGATCGGATCGCCACTGACGGTGTTTGTCCCCGCAACCTGAATATAAGTACCGTCGATCAGGCGGCAAAAACCTGTTGTTGGCGGGGATACAAACGGGTGGCCAAATTTTTCAGGGGCGCTCTCTACTGCCGGAGTTTGAAGCTCAATCTTTCGGTTTTTCAAATCGGTTTTAATTTGTACCAAAACCTGTTCAATGTCGTTCACCTGAACCATACTGACGGGTAAAATTTTATCTCCATCAAAATGGGTGGCATTAAAATCTTTCGTCCAGTTGCCTACCCTGAAAAGTTTTGTTTGTCCCTGTGCAGCCTGAATGAAAAAATCTGCCGTTGTGCTTCTTTCAAATTCAGGATGGTATAAAATAACGGCTGTATATTTCTGTTTTCCATATCTGATATACCCTTCCTGGTCAATAACCAGGCTTTTGTTGCCGATTTCGGTTGAAGGGATCAAATCGGTTGGGATTCCTGCTTTCCAAAGACTTTCCACCAGTTTCATCCCCACATCGTCGTAGGCTGGCCCGGCCCAGTTCATGGTGCAAGAGTGGCCAAAAACAACTGCCACCGGGCAATCGAGCGGACTTTTAGTGATGAAATTTAACATGCGTACCCGGCTTTCTGCCTGCATCAGTTCTCCCTGCAAAAGAGACAGGTGCATATTTACCTTTCTATCTTTCGCCGGATAAATCGGGTGGTAATTGATCCTGCCCCCTGCCAAGGCGAAACTCCATACCGCTTTTTCGTAATCACTTTTTTCTGACGAATAAAACATGTTGTACCATATTGGGCTGCCCCATTTTTTCGACAAGGCTGTACGAACGGCAAACGGTGCATATTCATCGGTTTGTGCCCAGTCCCTTGTGGCCACCCACCAGTCGAGTCCGTTTTTCATCTGTTCCCGCAAATCGGGATAGGGCCACCAGGTCGGATGGGTGGTTACCGCTGCATCCGGCCCGAAAACTTCTTTCACTGCGTGGTAATAATCATCTTCCAGCGCCCCGTTTCGTTGCCACGACATCTCCATAAAATGGTTGATTGCCAATTGCCGTTCACGTTCTTTGCCTTTGATCGGTTTGTACATCAACAGGCAATCGGAAAGCAAATCGCGCCCTCCGGTCCTTTCGCTGTAAGCTTTTGCCCTGTTCCTTGAATACCAGTACTGGTCTTTCGCCAGACTGCCGTCATAGCAGGGAGGGAAACCCCATTCGTCCCTGAATGCCCCGGCTAATGGAACATCGGCATATTTACGGATGATTTCGCGCTGGAATTCCATGAAATGAGGGGCAAAAATATCGGGGTACTGGTAGGTAAAGGATACCATCACGCAAACCTGTTTGTCTTTTTCCGTCTCAGGAATACGGACACGAACAGAATCTTTGGTTGCCAATGTGACAAAACAATTGGCCGTAATTTCTTTCAGCGACCCGGAATCGATCCCTTCTGCATCGGAAGTATACGAATAAGCCCGTAAAAATGTACCATACAGGGAAGGGTATTGTCCATAATGGTCTCCTAAAGTCTGGGTGCCGATAACGGCCTCATTTTTATGGCCATCCACGTTAATTTCTTTCAGCAACAGCATTTCCTGTTGTTCATCGGGATATCTTGAATTAAAATACCTCCGGGCTGTCCGGATATCCAGATCGGCAACCATCCGGATTCCTTTCTCAAGGCCATATTCGGCTGCTTTTTTAATCCGCTCGTGTGTGGAATTGGCAACCGTTTCCCGGTCGGGGCGCCTGATTATTGTCGATAAAAGGGTGTAGGGCGAATGC
>CAYWTT010000709.1:0-1965 GCA_964461245.1 uncultured Prolixibacteraceae bacterium
CCTGTGGCTGCCGGAATTCTCTTTCCCTTTACCGGATTCCTTCTGAATCCCATGATCGCGGGGGCAGCCATGGCACTGAGTTCTGTTTCGGTGGTCAGCAACAGCCTTTTACTGAAATTCAAACATTTATGAAATGAATACTTGCAGGTTTAAAACCAATGTGAAGTGCAACGGATGCATCGCTGCAATCACTCCGCATCTGAACAGATTGAAGGGACTGATCAGCTGGCGGGTGGATCTGGCTGATCCCCAAAGAATTTTAACTGCTGAGGTGTCGGGTATTGCACCTGATGAGATCATCTCTGCGTTGCAAAAGGCCGGATATCTTGCTGAACTACTTGAAATTCGCTGAGATCTGGGGTGAGCTGAATGTTTGTCGCTTTCCATGAGAAACCAATGGTCATGAAAATAGTTTTGTACATTTAACAGATCTCATTTATCATTTTATGGCTGTATCGGATAATCAGGGATCAGGGAGAAGGAAACCCGGAATGAAGGAAATCCCGAATTTGCACCAGTTCTCCTTTTCTTTCGGGAACCTGAAGATATTACCTGCCGATCTGGAGGTATTAATGGGATTTTCTGCAGGAAGCTCCCCTGATCCTTTCCCCGGGATGATTGCTTCCGCATTCCTTGAAGCTCCATCCTTATTTGAAATTCGGGCAGGTTACAGAAAGATGACCTTTCCGAAATTCAGAAAGGATACCTCCCAAATGGAGATTGGAGACTATCTGTTCTCCCTGGGAAGCGTTATTTACAGTCAGATCCGGGAATCCTCGGAAGTTGCTTTTTTCCTGGCCACTGCCGGATCCGGGATATCCGAACGTTGCCACAGGCTTGACAGGGAAGGAGAACAGGTTTACAGCTATGTGCTTGATGTGTTGGGGTCCATTACGGCTGAAAAAGCAGTGGAAAAGATGATGGATGAGCTCGAAAATGAGATCAGCTTGTCCGGTCTTCATGTTTCTGAATCGTTCAGCCCAGGTTACTGCAGCTGGGATGTGGCTGAGCAGCACAAGTTATTCTCATTTTTTCCGACAAACTTTTGCGGGATTACCCTTTCTGATTCTTCCCTGATGAAACCGGTTAAATCAGTAAGCGGTATCATTGGTATCGGTTCAGACCTGAACCGGAAGGTCCATCATTGCCTGATCTGTAATGACAAAACATGCATGTACGGCAGGATCAGGAGGGAAGGAATTATTAAACGGTAGTTTTTGTCATTCAGCTGGTGGTTTTTATATCCTGTTTTTAGAATGAAAACAGCGTGATCTTACCCTCTGTGAGAGGCAAAAGTTTTTGTAATTATTGCAATCAGACAATTTTATTAATCTTGCCTCCAAATCAATAGATAATGAAGACCGATAGACGGAGATGGACCTTTTATACTCTGACCGGATGGATGCTCTTGGTAAACACTCCTCTGGTCTTTGCTCAGAGCCAGGTTCAGGTTACCATTGATGCCTCTGCTTCCCGTAAACCGGTCTCTCCTTATATTTACGGGAAAAATAATTGTCTTTGCGATGGATTCAGCGGATCGGCGCATACTGCTTCCCTATGGAAGCTGTTGCGCGATGCCGGGATCATGATGTACAGGGAAGGAGGAGGCAATAATTCGATCAAATATAACTGGCGCAGGAAATTAAGCAGCCATCCCGATTGGTACAACAATGTCTATCCCCATAACTGGGATTATGCAACTAACAGTTTGTGAAAAATATTCCGGCTGCTTCCGGGATGTGGACCATGCCTATGATCGGGAAAGCCGCTTCCCAAAAATCAAATAACTTCAATGACTGGGAATACAACGGATCCCAACCCTGGTCGGGTTGCAGGCAGAATCTGGCCGGCGGAGGTGCAGTGAACCCTGCGGGCGGGGAGGATGCGTTGAAGGAGGGTAATCCTGATCTGTACCTTGAAAACTGGCCACCCGATTCGGTCGTCGGCATTCTTTCCAGCTGGTTT
>CAYWTT010000710.1:0-1958 GCA_964461245.1 uncultured Prolixibacteraceae bacterium
AGAAAATTCCATCGACGACAGAGAAATGACGGTATGCAGCAAAGAAATGCTGATTGACGGCAAAGAAATGATGGGATGCAGCAACGAAAACCTCTTCGACGACAGAGAAATGCCGGGACGCCACAACGAAACACAGATTGACCACAAAGAAATGCTGCGTTGCAACAGCGAAAACTTCATAGTCGGCAAAGAAATGATGGGATGCAGCAACGAAAACCTCTTCGATGACAGTGAAATGCCGGAATGCAACGGTATTGGGGCAGAATTAGCTGGCGGACCTGTCATTTCCAAGAACTGGTGCCGGGTTGATTTAAAACAATACCGTTTGGGCAATGAAGTTTGGATGGGAATATTGAGCCTTCCCGCTTTCGTAAATCTGGTTAGCGATTTCCAGGGCTTCAAAACCGGTTGTAACCTCGTGAACTTTAAAATGCTGAGAGGAATATCGGGATTTAACCAATTCCAGGTTGAGGGTTTCGGCATAACTGATAAACTCCGGTTCAGAAATGTTCGCTTCGTTATGGGCGGTAAGCACTTCGCTCAATAAAATCCAATAAGCAGCTGGGCCATTCTCCGAAGTGTAAAAGACGGGGGTGGCAGCGCCTATTTCATTGTCTTTGTTCAGCTCTTTTAAGTAGTTTTTGAAGCCTGCACAGTCGCATGTTGGGTGAATATCTGCCATGATTTGTTTATAGTAACGATCGTCCGAAAGATTATCGGTATGAATGAAAGCGTACTTTCCCAGGATCGATTTTGCCACTGCTCCCGTTATCTCGCCCTGGTTAAACACAATCCAAACTCTATTTAATGAATGTTTCAGGAAAATCTTTGATCCCCCGGAATAATAAAAATACTCCTCCGCACACAATTCTGGATTTGACGGTTTCTCCTCTTTTTCGCAGGCAGCCCAAAACGCCAGACCGATTAGCAGTAAAACATATTTTTGCATGGTTTTTTTCAGATAGATGATTTTCATTCGAAAAGGTTGCGTCGGGCGTGCACTTTATTGGTTTGTTTGCTCCATCCGGTGGCAAATGGCGGCCCGTGTTTGTTTCAGGAGAGGTTCCGGGAGAAGGATTCCGGCCGGCCGGTAATCCCGCAGCCGCCACAGCCCCGGCAGCGGGATCATAAAAACAGCTGTTTTGCAGGGAAAGAATAAATTATCAGACAGAGTTTAAATTACACTCCCCACTCCCCTGAAACCCGCATGCACTATACCATGTGTTGTGGTGCGTTATTTTTTATTTTCTCTTATCCAAATCCTATCCTTATTCAATTTTCTTGTCTTAAGTCTTGAGAAAATCTCAATACCATCTTTGTTGTCTTTCAACATATCTTCGATTGAGTTATAATTAGTTTCATACCAATCAATAAATTCCTCAAATTTCCAACGAACTAATTCTCCTTTTGAATTTAAATATGGCTTTTCATAATCTTTAAATCCTTTCAATAATCTTTGTTCTGCATCTTCCCCACTTTTTCCTTTTATTAAAAGTATTCTATCCTCATAGTCTTGAAATCCTTTTGTTCTATTCTCAATCTGTATGACAAATCTGGCTTTTACAGCGTAAAATAATTCAATTGTTTCAATTTCATCATCCTTCTCACTCTGAATAAAAATGTATTTAACTCTCTTATCCTTGCTGAATTTTAAAATATCTTTTTTTGTACAATTAATTTCTAATCCACTTGGCGAATATTTAGAACCAATCCTTTTATACGCTTTTTTGCCAATCGTATTAATAAACCCCTTATATAAATCACGCTGTCTTTGTCGAATAATTTTGATTCGCTCTTTAGGCTGAAATTGAAGAAGATCATTATAATCTGGATAAATAAAATGAATTCGAATGTTTAAGTTATCCTCAAACGAATCTAATTCTTTAATATCATTCAACACTAATATTTTATGCTTAATCGTGTATTTTTAAATGCACCACAACCCATTTATATAGGTA
>CAYWTT010000711.1:0-1954 GCA_964461245.1 uncultured Prolixibacteraceae bacterium
TGCTGGTCCGGGGGAAAAGGTGGGAAGGGATGGTTTAGAAAAGTTGCAGGATCCAGGGGTTCCAAGGGGTTCCAGGGTCCAGGTTTCAGGGATTCACTATTTTTGAGGGGAGTATAAAGAAATGTTGTAAATTTGGGGCGTTAACTCTTAAAACCAACTATTATGACTGCCCAGAGATTCGAAGATTTGGAAGTATGGAAAAATGCAAGACTTTTATGCAGAAAAATAAGAAATCTTGTAAACAAAACGCCTCTTGGGAATGATTATTCCATTAGAAGCCAGATATTGCGTTCGGGTGGTTCCTGCATGGATACTATTGCTGAAGGGTTTGAAAGGGACGGGAACAAGGAATTCATAAACTTTCTTTGTATTTCAAAAGGTTCATTAGGTGAAACAAGATCACAGGCTTATCGTTCCTTTGATTCCGGGCTAATCGATGAATCCCCATTTAATGAACTGATTCATGACTGCATTCAGCTTTCATCGCAACTTTCGTGTTTTATTCAATACCTTGAACATTCTGACATGAAAGGGAAAAAGAAGAAATAGCCCCCAACCTGGAACCTGAAACCTGAAACCTTGAACCTGGAACATTTAAACATCCTGAAAACATGAATCTTTCCCCGCGATTTCCCCTGGGGGATGTAACGGTGCGCTGCGTTACGGCTCCCCGCAAGGTAAGCAATCCGGTTTATTCGGATGATTTCTGGCAGATCAGCCAGGAGGAGTTTGCCATGCAGGTGGAAGGGGTGGGCCATTTCTATGCCGGTCACGGCAAGGAAGTGGAATATACCCTGTTTCCCGGCACCGCCCCCGAAACCCTTGAATTGTATCTGAACGGTTCGGTGTTCGGGGCCATTCTCCACCAGCGGCAGATCCTGCCTTTTCACGGCAGCAGCTTTATTTACGACGGCCAGGGGATTATGCTTTGCGGGGAATCGGGAGCAGGCAAATCTTCCCTGACCGCCGCATTTTGTTTGTCGGGTGCCCGGTTTTTGACCGATGATGTGACCCCCATCGTTTTCCCGAACCATCTTCCAATGATATGTCCTCTTTCTGACCGGATAAAGTTGTGGGAAGATACGCTCGAACAATTGGAAAAGGGGAACAGCCATTTAACTCCGGTTATTCCTGAATACAAGAAATATTACTTTCCTATGGATAAACATGAAAATTCTCACTTTCCATTGCAGAGAATCTTTATAATTGAACCAGGAGAATTCCATCAAATTGAAGAAATAAGCATAAAAGGAATGGATGCTTTTGTGGCATTAAGGAATGAGGTATACAGATGGGAATACCTTGAAGCAATGACGGATTCGGAAAAGACCTATCTTGATAAATTACTTGGCATAATAAGGTTTGCTAAAGTGACAAAAATCAGGAGACCTGTGAACGTAACCATTAAAATAATGGTCGATTATCTGAAAAATAAAATATCAGCAAATTCATTATCGCCAAAATGAAGATAACCAACTACTTCAGAAAATATGCAGATCTTACCCTGATTGAAAAAAAACTATTTTTCGAAGCTCTTTTATTTCTCTTTGTTGCAAAAGGCATGTTCCTGATCTTTCCGTTCAGTGTCTGTTTAAAAACTATAAAAAAAGTGCAAACTGTAAAATTCGCAAATACAGATGAACTTCATAATATCAAAATTGCTGTAGGGCGAGCCAACAAACTTGCATTCTGGAGAAATATCTGCCTGGTACAATCCTTTGCTGCCCGTTGGATGTTGCAAAAAAGGGGGATTGCTTCGTTATTGTATATAGGGGTAAAAAAAAATGATACAAAAAAAATAGCCGCTCATGCCTGGTTGGTTGTTAATGATATGGAAATCACGCATAAAGGAGAAGATTATATTGTTTTGGCAGTTTATTAAATTCTGCAGTGAAAAAAGGGATTAATCTGATTTACATATTATAGTAATTTTTTCAGATTATTGCTGTTAAAA
>CAYWTT010000712.1:0-1953 GCA_964461245.1 uncultured Prolixibacteraceae bacterium
AGAAATTACAATACGGGAAGCTGTTACAATGTTGTTTTCTGATCTTGATCCATCTGTAACTATTTCATTTAATCAACAAGTAAGAGAAGGTGATCCGCTTAACTGGAGATCCTCTGCAAATTCAATAAAGAAAATTGGTTTCTCTCTTGAAACAGAATTTGAGCAAGGAATCAAAAAACTGGCAGCATGGTACAAAAGCCTGAACTGATTGCTTTTTCACATTACAAGATGGGAGGAGTACAGAATTTTTACTATAACCTCCTGCGGATTCTTTCTCAAACAGGCGAGTTCGATATTGTATGGATTTATGACGATTCTGACGATATGGAAAACGCCCGCCTTGCTCAGCCATACGGCATTGGTCAGGAAATCATTTTCAAAAGTGACCTGAAGGAAGATAAGACTGTGTACGATCGTTTTAAACGATTGAGCAAATATGTTTCAGATCGTCCGGGTTTGATCGTTACGAACTTTTACCTGGAGTTATCTGCTTTACATGTACACAGACGAAAAAATAAAACAATTTATTTTGTTTGTCATGATGAACAATACCTGCGACAAGCAAAAGAGTACGAGTTTTTAATTGATGTATTCATTGCCCACAATCCTCAGTTCTACAAGGCAATGCGTGCATTGTTTCCGCACCGTGAAAAAGATATTCATTATCTGCCATATGGTATTACGCTGCGGAATTTACCAGTCAAACCAGTGGATCCTGATAAGCTTCGTATAATCTATGCGGCAAGACATGTGGAACATAAAGGCGTGCGTGACCTGCCTGAAATTATAGCAACTGTTGAAGCTGTTTCTCCTCATGTTGAGTGGATGATTCTGGGTGATGGCCCTATGACTCCCTATCTGAAAGAGCAATTTTCTCAAAGACCTAATATTCGTTTTTATAATCCGCCAACAAATGAAGAAGTAGTGGAATTAATGGCTCAAAACGATGTTTATATATTGCCATCTTACCTGGATGGCTTGCCTGTGGCAATGCTGGAGGCAATGAGCGCAGGATGTGTTCCTGTACTTTACCGGTTTAATGAAGGGATAGTTGATATTTTGAAACCGGAAGAAGGGTTTATTGTTCCAATGGGTGATAAAGCCGGGTTTGCTGATAAAATTATTCAGTTGTATAATAACAGGACTTTGTTGCAACAAATGAAAGTGGCAGGAATGAATAAAGTGAGAGAGGAATATGATATTAATAAATGTGTGAAAGGGTATAAGGATCTGTTTCTCCGGTACAAAGAGTTTAAGAGGCCGGTTCAACGGAAATTCATTGCATATGGTGGTTGGATGGAACATCCGGTAATTCCTTCTTTTGTACGAAACGGATTCAGATCGATAAAAAAATTAGTTTCCTGATTTTATGATAGGAAGGATTAAGCGGAAAATTGTTGAACACATTTCGGCATCCAACAAAGAGTCGTTTTTAAAATGGCAGTCTCAGCATCTTCCCAAAACTACCGGGGATATTAATTATGATGTAGTGAGTTTTTCCGGAGCGAAGGCCTTTGCAGATCAGCTACTTTCTATTTATACGTTTTATAGAAATGTAGGGAAGCCGGTATCGTGGAAAATTTATAGTGATGGCACTTACTCACAGGAACAGATTCTTGCATTGGAATCAATTGAAGGGGTGAAAGTGTTGCCCTTTCGTTTTGATGCTGAAGTGTTGCCGTCTGCAGCCCTGTCAAAATACCCCACGCTCAAAAAAGTGGAAATTCGGAAGACTGGGAAAAGATTCAACTCAATAATATATGGGCAAATGATCTTACAGACGGGAATGGTTACGTTCCTAAGCCATACAATTTATGGCCGATGTATGAAGGAAATAGGCCATTGAAAGCTTTGGGGATTAATATTATTTCCTTGGCCATTGTAGATACTTCCAGCGTGACTAATATCGACCAACAGTCTGATATAAATGGCATTAGTTACGATATTGGGTGG
>CAYWTT010000713.1:0-1952 GCA_964461245.1 uncultured Prolixibacteraceae bacterium
CGCCAAGGCCTTCGTGCGCAAGGATGGCACCCGGCCGGTGCCCCTTCATTTGCGTAATGCTCCAACAAAGCTCATGAAAGACCTCGGATACAAACAAGGGTACCAGTATTCGCATGATTATGAGAGGAATTTTTCCGGACAGGAATATTTGCCTGATCAGATTGCCGGTTCAAAATTGTACGATCCCGGAAAAAATGCAAGGGAAGATGAAATGAGGAAATTCCTGCGGCAATTATGGAATGAAAAGTATAACTATTAACTATTGTGTATGCATTTAAAGTGGACATTGAAGTTTTTTGATGAGCTAACACCTCATGAGTTGTATGAAATCATCTGGCTCCGGAATGAAGTGTTTGTGGTGGAACAAAACTGTATTTTTCAGGATGCCGATCATAAAGATGAACAGTGCTGGCATTTAATGGGGTGGGGAGAAGACAACCAGTTGATGGCATATTGTCGTCTGTTACCGGAAGGTGTGGCTTATGACTATGTTTCTATCGGCAGGGTTGTAACCAATGCCGATGCCAGAAGAACCGGAAGCGGAAAAGAGTTGATGGAAAGAGCGATCAGGGCCTGTGAGGAAATGTTTGGGAAACGGGAGATCAAAATAGGGGCGCAACTTTACCTGAAAGCATTTTATGAATCATTCGGGTTTCATCAAACCAGTGAAGTGTACCTGGAAGACGGGATTGAGCATGTTGAGATGATCCGCCCTGCCGGGCATGAGTAATTTTACGAAAGGAGAACGTAGAAACGCCTGAAATCCACGCCAGTAAGCGGTTTCATGTAGTTGGAACCTTAAAAATTTTGAATATCAAAAGAACTTTTTTAATATTGCCTAGTAATATCCTATTTCAAACTGAAAAACCAATCTCAGCATCTATGAGGAGTCGTACACGCATCATATCTCTGTACGTTATTTCACTTCTACTTTTTACAGCGCAGGAACTGAAGGCTCAGATAGGACTTTCCACGTCTGATTCGAGGTGGGAAATTGCTTTGAACGTAGGTCCCATGAACTTCCTGGGTGATCTGGGTGGAAACCGTGGTAAAGGAACGATTGGTCCCAAGGATAATAATATACCTGTTACAAATGTAATTGCTGGTATCACAGCTACTTACTATCCATCAGAATGGATTGGTTTTCGTTTGGCCGGTAACGTTGGACGCATGCAGGGGGATGATCGTTTAATCAAACAAAATCAACCCGCAGATACTTATGAAGGCGCCCGTAAATACAGAAATATTACGTTTCAATCTCCCTTATACGAAGGTTATGTGGCGTTGGAATTTTTCCCAACAGCGATGATTAGTGTAAAGCAGGGAAATGGATTGCCCCGTTTTCGTCCTTACCTGATTGGTGGCGTGGGATTGTTTCACTTTAATCCGCAAGGTCTCTACGTGGATCCTACCGGAAAAGAAACATGGGTAGACCTGAAGCCATTGCGTATTGAAGGACAAGGAATGGTTGAAACAGGAATTCCTGTATACAGTTTGAATTCTTATTGTATTCCTATGGGAGTTGGTATCAAATATGATATTACAGAACGTATCACTTTTGGTATTGAGTTGATTCATCGTGTAACCGGAACCGATTATATTGACGATGTAAGTAATAAATATATTGATCCTGCTTTGTTTGATAAATATCTTACTCCTTCACAGGCAGTATTAGCAAAATATTTATGGAATCCCAGCGATTATTATCCATCTCAGATCCCGGGTTATACACCGTATCGTATTGGAAAGAAAAGAGGTAATCCGCTGAGAAATGATTCATACTTTTCAAGCACATTCCGTTTAACATGGAAAATTGGTGATGTATACGCCGATTGGTTTAAGAATAAACGATCGATGCGATGTCCCCAATACTTCTAACATAACAAGTACCCCCTAATAACCCTATAATCCGAAATCCTTATGAAACTTCAAATTGAAAAGAAACCCAGCCC
>CAYWTT010000714.1:0-1939 GCA_964461245.1 uncultured Prolixibacteraceae bacterium
AACCAGTCATTAAACTTGCCCGGTGAGGGCTGCACAACGGACAGTTACTCACGGCACTGGTAAAAATAATGGATTCGCCGGCAAAGCTGTTTAGTTGAGGTGTATATACCGGATCGGCTTGGGTTGAGATGGCCTGCCTGAAGTCAGGGGTATTCCAGAAACCCAGGGATGTTTTTCTGAACTGGTCGGGGAAAACATAGATCAGGTTTGGGCGTGTGTCCTGTGCCTGACAGGTTAAAAACGAGGAGGCAACAATGCCTGCCCCAAGTTTTGTCCAATAGGATTTGTTCGTTTTCATTGGTTTGATAAAGTTTCTCTGTGCAAATTAAATTCCGGAAGGCTTCAGAAAGAGCCGACCGGGAGGAATCCGATCTTGTGAACTGATTGACGAAGCCGGATATTTTCAACGTTCCGGGACAATGTTTTGGAAAAGCCAGGCCAGACAGCAGTCCACATGAACGACACGGTGAGGTGTTTTTCAGGTAGACTGCAGGCTGGCGGCTTGATGGTTTGTTTAATATTCCGGATTTTGAGTCAAATTGGGATTCACATCAATTTCCCGTTGCGGGATGGGCCACAGGTTGTTTTTCGCTGCAAAAACTCTGGTGGCTACCGGCGAAGTTGCAAACTTAACACTGGTGTTGTTGATGGTCAGCCCCATTATTTTTAGGCCATCGTTTATATTGAGCTTGCCCCACCGTTTGAAGTCAGAAGTCAGCCATCCTTCGAATGCTAATTCTCTGATTCGTTCGTCATAGATCTTCTCAAGCATTTGTTCTTTGGTTAGGGAACCGTTCTCATAAAGAGGCAGTTTGGAGGAAGCCCTTTGCCTGATCTGATTGACGGCATTGTAAATTTCAGGATCGCTTACCGTTTGTCCGTTCTGAAAGGCCGATTGTGTTTTTGCTTCAGCAAAAAGCAACATCACATCTGCCAGCCGGAAGACGATCCAGTTGTTAGGTGAGTCATAAGCAATCCCGTCAGAACCTTCAATTACATTTTTTCGGAGGTGCATACCGGTCAGGCTGTGTGCGTAATTGATGACCTGGTAGGGATAAAGGATCTTTTTGGAGTTGCGATCGGTAAAATAGGCTCCCGGCCTGATGATGGTCCAGTCCATTCGCGGATCGCGCCCTTCGTAATAGTTGTAAATGGCGGGGGGAATCCGTTTGTCATCGATAGTATATTGCGGATTTTCCTCAATTCTCTCATATTTATCTACCAGCCACAGGGTGGGGTGTATCCACGACCAACCGTCGCCGCTTGCTGAACGGTTACCCCACAGTTTGTCGAAAGAAGAGCCGTCGCCAATAAACGAGATAAACTGAACATCAAAAATCACTTCTGAATTATTTTCATTTTTGTGGTTGAAAATATCAGGGAAACTGGTCTGTAGTTTATAACCGGGCATGTTCATGATCTCTTTGGCCGTAACAGCAGCTGCGGTGAAATCTTTTTTCAGCAACTGGTATTTCAGCATCAGGGTTTTGGCAGCTCCCGAGGTAGCCCGGCCAACATCGCTTGAGCCGTATTGTTCCGGAAGATTGCTGATGGCATAAGCTAAATCGTCAAGCATGGATTGAATGATTTTATCTTTTGAGTCGCGAGGAACCTGTGACTCTTTGATGCTCTGTAGTTTCAGGATCATTGGAACATCTCCGAAGTAATCAACCAACAGAAAATAGTACAGCGCTCTGAGGAATTTGGCTTCGCCGATGATACGTCCCTTTTGTCCGGTATCGTTTGACGGGAACTCAATTTGGTCGATGTGCTCAAGCAGGTCGTTGCACCTGACAATTCCTTTATACTGGGAGGTCCACCACTCATAGACCCGGGTGTTGGTTGGATCGATATTGCCGTTTGCGATAGCAGACATGCCTGCGTCTCTCGGATTTCCGATTGGAGTAAGACAATCCAGAATAGCCATTAATTCATAGCA
>CAYWTT010000715.1:0-1927 GCA_964461245.1 uncultured Prolixibacteraceae bacterium
GTCGGTGTAGGTATAACTTATACTATGCTTCATACTGCACAGGCTGATAAATTGTAGTTTAAGTATATCGTTTGCGGGTATATTTAATCCCACGGAAGGAAAGATACCGCTGCACTGACTGAAGGTTTTGAAACCATACCCCGGAAAACACTTGAATACAAATCTTCATTGGTTCAGGAGATGGACCTGGATAAAATTATTATCCGCAATCCCCAGATAGTACTGGTTGATGAACTGGCCCATACCAATATGCCCGGCAGCAGGCATGCCAAGCGGTATCAGGATGTATTGGAAATCCTTGAAAACGGGATTGACGTATACACCACCCTGAATGTTCAACACCTGGAAAGCCGTTCAGATACGGTAGCACAGATAACTGGAATTATGGTAAGGGAAACCTTACCCGATATAATATTTGAAAATTCCGATGAAGTCGAGCTGGTGGATCTTACCCCCGACGAACTGTTGCAACGGTTTTCAGAAGGAAAGGTATACACATATGAACGCTCCAGGGAGGCCATTGAACGTTTTTTTCGGAAAGGGAATATTACAGCTCTCCGGGAAATGGCCTTGCGGATTGTGGCTGACCGTGTAGATAAGCAACTGCAAGAATACATGCAATACAAAAGGATCCGGGGTCCCTGGAAATCGGGATTGCATTTACTAGTCGCCATCGACTATCATCCGCATTCAACAAGGCTATTGCGCTGGGCAAAGAACCTTTCCTATTCCATGGGAGCACAGATTCAGGCGTTGTACATTGAAACAGCCCGTAACCTTACCCAGAAAGAAAGAGAACAACTGGATAAAAATATCGGGCTGGCCAAACAACTGGGAATTAATGTCCGCATCAATACACACTATGACAAGGTAAAAGCGATTGTCAGTTATGCTTTAAAGGAGAACATATCCCACATCATTGTAGGCAAGCCCCGTGTGCGCAATCTCGTTTCCATGTACCGGCTGGGAAACTTTGTAAACAGGTTGATTCGGTATAGCGGGAATATCGATGTATACATCCTGGGGGCAGATGCCGAAGCGAAGGATAGATTCAGGGACAGAGCTATACTGCCTTCATTTTCTTCCGGTCTGAAACAATATTTCACCGTTGGTTTCCTGGTGATTCTCTCATCTGCCATTTTCTATCTGGTAAAAGATCTGATGGGTTACCAGACCGTCTCCTTTGCACTGTTGTTCCTGGTCTCCATCCTCGCCATTTTTTTTGGGACCGGTCCGGTTTTCCTGGCATCTGTAATGTGTGCCCTGATCTGGGATCTTTTTTTCATTCCGCCTCAATTCACTTTACATATTGAAAATCCCAATGATGTCCTGATGCTTATTATGTTCTTCACGATTGCTTTGCTGAATGGGATTTTAACTTCGAGAATACGGCTGCAGGAAAGGAAGATAAGGATCAGGGAGGAAAGAACCCATGCACTTTATCAGCTCAACAAAGAACTGTCAATTATCAGCGGCATCGCTGAAGTAACCAGAGTCTCCTCCCGGTACATTCAAAAATACTTTAATCTTCACTGCATTATTTTAACAAAAAATGAACTTAACCAGCTTGAAATGCAATTGCGTTCGGATGAGACCGGTACTTTAAATGACAACGAAATGAGCATTGCCAATTGGGTGTTTAAACATTCATTGAAAGCCGGCAAATTTACGGATACCCTTCCTTCAAGTGATTTCACATTCTATCCCATGCAGGGTATCAGTGGAAATATCGGTGTCGTGGTTGTCAGACATACCGTTATTTTTACTTATGGTGAAGAACAGTTCTGGGATGCCTGCCTGTCCCAGATCACCGGAAAATATGAACGTGAAATTTTGCGCGATGTGGCCAGGAAAAATTACATCATCGGGGAATCGGAAAAGCTGTATAAAACACTTTTTAATTCCATCTCCCATGAATTGCGAATAC
>CAYWTT010000716.1:0-1927 GCA_964461245.1 uncultured Prolixibacteraceae bacterium
GGCAGCGCTTAAAAATAGGCTCATGCCATTCCCAGGGAGTATAGGCCTCCTTATAAAGGTCATACAGACTCCTTCCCCGCCAGAGATTATCTTCATCCTCGATAAAAAAATCGCCCTCCTTTACATCGAGGGTTATAGTGTCCGCAGTATAAGTCTGTAATTTAACCGCCGCAACACCCGCCCCGGCAGCCGCTTCTACTATATCTAGAGCACGCTGCAGGGAGTGGTTATGATTCCCTGACATTTCGGCTACTATAAACGGCCGCTTCCCGGTACCAAGAATTATATTACCTATACTAATCCCCAACATCCATATCACCCTTTCCCCCGGCTACAGTGTTTATAGCGCGTATAGTAATTCAACATCCAGTTCTGCAAGAGAACGAATATTATAATCCGCTTCGAATTCCGGTGGTTTTTTAAAATCCCTATACGGTCCCTGCAAAACCCTTATTGTCTTAAAACCCAACGGTTTTATGCCCACAAAGTCCTTGTTAGGATTATCAGCGATATATACCACCTTATCAGGATTTACTTTTTCCCGCTTACAAATTTTATAAAAGCAATAAGGCGAAGGTTTGGCATGCTTTAATCCATATCGATGGGTAATAAAAACAAAATCGACCTTATTATAAAGGTCCAAAGCCAGGACTTTATTGTGTTGAACCAGCTTGTTACCATCTGTAACTATGTATTTAGGATGCTGACCTAATTTATTAAGGCATAATTCAGCTTCCGGATAGATTTGAATCTCAGGTTTATGTCCTCGATAGATACTCAAACACTTTCCAACATTCTTCTTATTGTATAAATCAAAATGCCTCAAAATATCATCCAGAATGCCTTCACGCCCAAACATCATTCTTTTTCCCCAAAATTCTTGACTGGCAACCAACGGTATCATAAAGTACCTTTCCAGGTACTTTGATACTGCCGTTAAACCACTATGAACAAAAGTCATCTCATCATACAATGTATCATCCAAATCAAACACTATTACCATACTAAAAAATCCAATCCTCTGCATAGCGTACCTGGGTCTTTTCTTCAGGTGAGCGTACAAATAGCTCTGATCCGATCGAATATCCGCTACTTTCATTCAAGAACCAGTAAAAGCTATCCAGACCCGCTGCCAGGCTTAATGAAGATGCACCACCGAAACGATTATTGCACTCTATTATGTGATAATTATCCTGGTTATCTATCAAAACCTGGAAAACAGCATGCCCATAGATTTCTAATTGTTCAGCAATCTTTACACACATGGTTTCTATTTTTTCATCCCGAATTGTTCTGGTTATTTGGGATTCCCCATTAACCACCAGTTGCCGGGTTCTCGCTACTACTCCTTTACACACACCATCTTTGCCAATATAAAGATCTACACTTACTTCCCTGCCTTCGATAAAAGGTTGAAAAATTGGACTTTCCAATAAACTTGCATGTTTTATGGCATCTTGTTTTGAATAATCCAGGGCAATATTTTGAGAACCAGCTCCATACCTTTCCTTTGCTACATATGATTCACAGGCCAATTCATCAATGTTGGCTACAGTCGGTATCACCGGGTAATTAAAGTCATTCAGAACCCCAAAAAAAAGAAGCTTATACAGACAACGCTGGACGGTAGCATAAGATGAAATCATAATCGAAATGCCATTTTCTTTAAGTATATTAGCATTGGCAGCAAAAAACGGAAGCTCGCCATCCCGTGTCGGAATAATAGCCTTAATATTGTTTTGCTTACAATAATTTATCAAGCTCTCGATATTAAGCTGTTCTATTGGAGGCATCAACCAAAAACCGTCAACAAAATACCTGCCCACAATATTATCGGAACAATCTCCCCCAATAACCTTGCCTTTTTTATGGCATTTACGCACAGCCTTTTTAACAGCCTTAATCAAGGGCACTTTCCCGGATATAC
>CAYWTT010000717.1:0-1914 GCA_964461245.1 uncultured Prolixibacteraceae bacterium
GGTCAGCCTGTTAAACGAAAGCCGCTATGGATTCGACATCACCCAAAATACGATCCGGATGAGTGTTTTACGATGCCCCGACCATCCTGTTGAGACTTTGGACAACAGGGGCATCCAACAGGTAAAGTATGCGCTGTTTCCGCACAGAGGCGACTGGAGGGAAGGAAATACCATGCAAAAAGGATATGAATTCAATTATCCTCTGATTACAGTAACTGAAAGTGTTCATAAAGGCAGTCTGCCGGCAAGATACTCCTTTATTGAAGTATCTCCTGAAAATGTAATGGTTACAGCCATTAAACAATCAGAAGACTCCGAAAACAAAATTGTTCTGAGATTGCTGGAAACGGAAGGCTCCGATTGTACTGTGCAGATAAAATTGTCGCCCATAATGATGATCGATGCGGTTCACAAGGCCGATCTGATGGAGAACGACCTGGAAGAAATTCCTCTTATGAATAATGGCATTAAAGTGGAAGTTGGAAAATATGCTATCGAAAGTTACAAACTAATAAAAGACAACTAATAAACGATAATCATGGACGAATTGGAAATCATTTCGAAAATTGCCTTACAGGGCGAAGAGAAAAACCAGGTTCTGAATAGCATAAAAAACGTTGTTGCTACGTGGAACTTAAAACTTCCGGAAGTAGAGGCCGATGCTTTACATTTCGGATACAATGACTTTTCCCGGATCGGCGAAACCGAATTCAACATAAATAATAATATTAAGGAAGGTTATTGCGGGAAATTCATGTTCATGTTCAAGGGACAAACATGTCCAATGCACCATCACCGGATCAAGCATGAGACTTTCTTCATAGTAAAAGGACAGGTTGACATGACTCTCGGAAGCCAAAAATGCATATTAAACATGGGTGACCGCTTGATTGTTGACCAGACCGTGAAACATACCTTTACTGCATTGACCGATTGCCTTATTCTCGAAAGTTCAAAGCCCGACCTTATTGATGACAGCATCTTTGAGGATCAGATGATTAACCTGCTAATCTTTGGTAATGAACAGTACTAAATTCAAATAAAATGAGGTATCAAATGAGATTTTCAGTTGTGTTGTTCAGTTTCCTTTCCGGAATATATCTGTCTGGGAATTGCCAGAACCAATCCGGAACAAAAGGAATTAAGCATACCTGTTTTGAGCCGGGCAAACTTTGGACCGATACCGAAGGAAACCCCATTGAGTCGCACATAGGAGGAGTGTTCTATGATAACGGCAGATATTACTGGTATGGGGCAAACTATAACGGAATGACAATCCCCAAAGGTTCATTCCAGAATCAAATCGTTACATGGTTTTTTAACAAGGGAATTACAATTTACTCCTCTACCGATTTGTATAACTGGAAACTGGAAAGCATCGTTTTAAATAAAACCAGCCTTGAACCTGAAAACCTTTTACAGCCGCTGAATTTGTTTGGCCGGCCCAATATCATTAAAAATGACAAAACAGGGAAATATATCCTGATAGCTGCCCTGATAAGCGCTGACTTCGAGACGGTCAATGATGTGATATACGCTATAGCTGATTCACCTGTCGGCCCTTTTGAATTTAAAGGCAAATTGCCATGGAAAAATAAGCCCAACATCCCGGACAACTGGGATAGCGAAAAACGGACGGGGAAGAAGGACCCTCCCGAAAGGATCAGGGGATGGGATATGAAACTCTTTAAGGATAAAGACCAGAAAGCCTATCTCCTGGTTGGCCACTCAGCGACTTATATCTACGAACTCAGCGATGATTATCAGTCAGTGGTAAAAGGTGCATTGATGGAAGGCACTGAAGGTGAGGCTCCGGCAATGATTCACTATGATAATACCTACTACATTTTTGAATCACGGCTGACAGGCTATAAAGCAAATTGCAATACTTATTTTGTATCCGACAATATCTGG
>CAYWTT010000718.1:0-1912 GCA_964461245.1 uncultured Prolixibacteraceae bacterium
CGTTTCCCGGTCGGGGCGCCTGATTATTGTCGATAAAAGGGTGTAGGGCGAATGCGAACTTACCTGATCAAGGTAATGTTTATAACCTTCCGGCTTGAATTCTTCGAATCCCCAAAACCAGCAGGCTTGCACCGGAAGTATACCTTCCGGAAGACTTTTTAAAATAGCTGTTGTGTTTTTCGTTTCAGAATTTTTTTGCTGCCCGTAACAATTAACACCACTCTCCAGGGTAGCAAGTAGCGTCAAATAAACGATGATATACTTCATTAGAACAAATGATATTTTCTTAATTTTCAATTACTTGCAAACCAGACTATATAAAATAATTTTCTTTTTTACTTTATCATCTTGGTTTTTAGTTTCAGTTCCTGACACAAATGGACCTCACTTCTTACAGAACCTGAATACTTTTACTGAGTGTGGCGGTAATTTAAAAGACATTAAATTACTGTCAAGTTTTATTTCTTTATGTTCCCATAGATCCCGGATTTTATATTCTTCCAGTTTGTGCGGATCTGTTGTCCAATAATCGTCACTCGCTTTTAGTAGTATTTTAAAATCGACCTGAACTTCTATTTCACTATCACCACGGTTCAGCAGGCAAGCTGCCTTTTCATTATTTTGAAGCTTTTTAATCCAGATTTGGTAATCACCATTATCACGGTAACAGTATCCTTGTTTTCCCAAAGGATCCTGATCAAGAGCAATAACTTCGTTATTTGTCAGAATTTCTTTCGTTTCGGCTGACATATTCTGAAGGTCGTTACCCGACATCAGTGGAGCTGCCAACATGCACCACAGCGAGAAATGTGTCCTGTATTCTTCAGTAGTCATACCGCCATTACCAACTTCCAACATGTCGGGATCGTTCCAATAACCCGGACCTGCATATTTTGCAAGGTCTTTTTGCTTTTCGAATATATCAATCATAGCATCCCAACGATCAAGAATATCCTGAGAAGTACGCCACAAGTGCCCAACTTCCTTACCCCATTCCCAGGGTTTCGCAGTTCCCCATTCACATATACTGAAAACAATTGGACGACCAGCAACGTAGAGTGCGTCCCGCATTATGGCATACGAAGATTTAGCTTCTTGAGTACTGGTGTTGCACCAGTCATATTTAAGATAATCAACTCCCCAGCGTGCATACGTGCGTGCATCCTGGAATTCATACCCCCGTCCACCAGGACGCCCCTGACAAGTTTTTGTTCCTGCGCAGGAATAAATTCCGAATTTTAACCCTTTAGAATGTACATAGTCAGCCAGATATTTCATTCCATTCGGGAAACGGTCTTTATCTACAATAATTTCACCATTCTCATCACGTCCAACCTGCCAACAGTCGTCAATTACAACATATTTGTAACCGGCATCCTGCATTCCGCTATGAACCATTGCATCGGCCATTCCCATGATGAGCTTTTCACTTACATCGCATCCATACTTGTTCCAGCTATTCCACCCCATAGGAGGTGTTTTAGCCAATTCCTCAAATTTTTGTGCATGTACACCTAAAACCGAGGCAAGCAGAATTAATCCTAAAATTTGTTTTTTCATGACAATTGGTATTAATTAGTTTTCAATACAACAGGTTGTTCCAGTAACCCAAATGGAACCAGACAGTAGTCATCCCTCCACAATGATGACTTTCCCTTTTTCCGAAGTTCGTACCAGTTTTGTTCTCCTCCCTTGTTGGGCCAGGAAGGATAGCCTGTAAAACTCGCCGGGCCAACTTCAATCAATTCTCCTTCGGCATGATGATGAGGCCCCAGCAAATTACGAAGACTATTTACCAGGGTTATTTCAAGCTGATTCTCCCCTTCTTTCACGGCTTCGGTAATATCTGCTTCGGAAGGGCTATATACCATCGGGGCAGATTCCTTTCCATTCACTTTTACTTTCAGGACGT
>CAYWTT010000719.1:0-1910 GCA_964461245.1 uncultured Prolixibacteraceae bacterium
TGAATGTAATAACTACCCATTACATTCATAATGGGGAGCGAGGAGGTCAAATGTCCTGAGCACATGGAAATTATCAAGATATACGGTTGTATTTCGGGGTGTATCCGGTGAAGGAATTTTCCATAACAGTTTTATGGGAGCCCTGGCAGTGGTGCCAAAAACTGAATTTGAGGAAATTGAAGGTATGCTTCATAATGAGCTAACCGAGGATGATATTCAAAATACAACGCTAAATGAGCTTTGCCGCAACGGTTTTTTCATTCCAGCACATATTGATGAAAAAGTCTTTGTTGATGATATCTTAACAAAAGAAAGCCGCAACCGTTTTTTTGATATTGTCATACTTCCTCATGAAAACTGTAATTTCAGATGCACATATTGTTATGAAACACATACCGGAGGCAGGATGGAAAGGGCGGTGGTGGAAGGATTAAAAAAATTAGTTGAATTTAAGTCGGCCGAATGCCCGGGCATAGAAATTCGTTGGTTCGGTGGCGAACCTTTGTTGGCTGCTGATCTGATTTCTGAACTGTCTGATTCATTTCTGCATAGCTGCCAAAAAAATAATGTTTATTATCGAAGCAACATAACAACCAATGGGTATCTGCTGACACCTGAAACTTTTGATTCCCTTTTAAAGTGCGGGATCCATGATTTCCATATAACACTGGATGGGCCGGCTGAAACCCATGACAAGACCCGTAAGCTGGCTGGTGGAGGCAAAACCTTTGATACCATTTTCCGCAATCTAATCCGCATAAAAAACCGGGAGGATAATGATTTTAAAGTGTCTATAAGGGTGAATTTTAATGACGATTCGTTAGCCCTGATGGATGATTTTTTTGATTTAATGTCTCAAACATTTGGAGATGACAACCGGTTTGGTCTATATTTTCGTCCGATAGGAAAATATGGAGGACCGAATGATGAAAATTTTGAGGTTTGCGATTACAATGCCGCAAAATTAGTTGAGGTGGACCTAAGCCATAAATATATCGAATATGGGGCTTTGGATAAGTTAGTCAAACACAGCCTGCAATCACACGGCCAGGTTTGCTATGCGTCCAGGGCGTCATCCATAGTGGTCGGTGCTGACGGTACTGTTTATAAATGCTCTGTAGACTTCGAAAACGAAAGAAACAAAGTCGGGAAACTATTACCCGACGGGAGGCTTGATTTAAACTCATATTGGGATTTATGGGTCAGTAAAGATTTCAGTGAACATGAAATGTGCAATGAATGCCCTATTTATCCATTATGCCAGGGTAAATACTGCCCGAAGAAATCAATTGTTCTGAATAAGCCGATATGCCCGATGACAATCTCCACTTACTCCAAATTAATTCAATTGGCAACAAGCGGCAAGGCCAGGTTTCAATAAGCTTGAACAAAATACATGGAGGGAGGTGAATTCTATATGGATGAAAAAAGATTGGACGAGATTAAAAAAGCCACCCAGAAAATAGTAGAAAATTCTATGATCTTATGGAATGCCCGTATTGATATGCTTTATGAAAAAGGAAATATTGAAGACATTTTTGCTTATACCAATGTGCACGGGTGCGATGGGCCGATGAATGTATGCGGATGTGGAGGGCCGACTCCCAAGTGCGGCTGCCCTTCCGATACGGGTATTTTTGATTATCTTGACAGAATCAATGAAATTAAACAAAACATTGTTGAACTGAAGGACGAAATATCCGCCCTGAAAAAACTAACAAAATAGGAATGTGTATATTCCGTTTTAAGCATGTGATATTGCATTGGTGGGAACCATCGTTCAATTGAATGGTGGTTTCCTTATTTTGTCACTCCTTATCCGTTATCCGGACTTCCACAGGGTCCCCGGCTGTGATGCTGTTTTCCGTGACCCGGCAGTCAAGCGCCAGCACCCGGACCCCCTGGCCGGC
>CAYWTT010000720.1:0-1905 GCA_964461245.1 uncultured Prolixibacteraceae bacterium
GCGTAATTGCTTTCGGTAGTGGCGGTAAAGCTTTTATTACTGCTCCCAAAATAATAAGCTCCGGAATTAATGAAATAATAGGTGTACAAATTCCGGTTGCCACCGGCTCCGATATCATCATTACCGGTCAGTCCGTATGAAGCATTCAGTTTTAAATGGTTCAGCCAGGATGATTCTTTCAGAAAATTCTCATCCGAAACATTCCAGGAAACACCTAAAGCCGGGAAGAAGCCAAAACGGTGACCATCGGGGAAGCGTTCTGTTCCGTTATACCCGAAAACAAATTCAGCGATATACTTACCCTTGAACCCGTAATGAACACGTCCGCTTCCCCCCATCAGCATATAAGGCCTGTTGTTGTTCACATCCCAATCCACCTCATAACGATCCTGATGGTATAAAGCTTTGGCCGACAATTCGTGCAAACCGAAAGTCCCGGAATACTCCAGACTGGCTTCTAAATTAGTCCGGTAGGAGTGTGACAATCCGGTAGTCCGAGTTAAAGGCGTTACTTGTCCGAATTTTTGATAAGTCACATTTCCGGCGGCATCCTTATCGATATCGTATACCGGGAACTGGCGGATAAATGATTCAGAAGAACGTTGCCAGTTATCGAAAGCGACTACTGCTCCTGCTTTTAATCCCCGGGTAATAAAATCCAGATCATATTCCAAACGGAATGCCGATTGAAAAGAGCGGTCATTTGACGTGGTATATCCGGTTGAAGTAACCAGACCCAATGGATTTCCCATGTAGGCAGAAGTTCCACCCAGAGTGCCGTTAGGATTGGTAGCCGGGAAAAGATTGGGTGCATAAGCATAAATGTTTGAAAAAATGGTATTTATTGGAGTTCCCGGGGCATTCCGGTCTTCAAGACGGCCTCCGATATCGAGTGATGCATACAACCTTTTTGTCACATTGATATCAATGTTAGATCTGAAGTTGAGTCGTTTAAACGCAGAGTTCGTGGAATATCCATCATTCCAGTCTGTGTTTTTGAACAAACCCTGGTTGTGCAGGAAATTGACCATTACATAATGCCTGACGAATTTTGTACCCCCTGAAAAATTCATACCTGTTTCCCAAACCGGAGTCGAAGCACGCAATATTTCATTAAACCAATTTACATTGGGATGAAAATAGGGATCCGAACCTTCTTTGTATTTCTGAAGATCATCAGTGGAGTATATGGTGGTTTTTCCATCATTGACCAAAGCTTCGTTCATTAACCGGGCATAATCGTATGAATTAATAAAATCGGGTAAGCGAGTAGGTTCCTGAAGCCCATACTGAAAAGTGAGTTCAGATTTGCTTTTCCCGATCACCCCCCGCTTGGTGGTCACCAAAATCACACCATTGGCGCCCCGTATGCCATACATGGCCGTTGCCGCCGCATCTTTCAATACGGTAATACTCTCAATCTCTTCCAAGGTAAGCTGATCAAAAGAACGCTGAAATCCATCCACCATGATGAGCGGAGTATTTGAACCCGCGTAGGTAGAGATACCCCGGAGTAAATAAGAAGGAACATCGGCTCCCGGTTCACCACTCCCCTGAAAAACAGATAATCCGGGAAGTTTACCATACAATGCATTCCCCACTGTTGTCACCGTGCTTTTCATCAGTTCATCAGTCCAGATGGTACTGACTGAACCTGCCATAGTCTTTTTATTTTGCTTTCCATAAGCAATATCAATGATTTCCCCTCCGTATTTTCCGACCAGAACAGTATCTTTCTCTCCGGCATAACTCACCAAAGAGATAAAACATAACAGGATTGCAAAGAAAAGAGGGAACTTATTCTTTTTATATATTGTGAATTTCATCTGTTTAGATTTTGTATTTAATAATAATTGCTGAATAGAGCTTCAGAATGTATTTCTTTAATATCACGTACAGCCTACC
>CAYWTT010000721.1:0-1903 GCA_964461245.1 uncultured Prolixibacteraceae bacterium
TATCAACAACATACGTTTTTATGTATCTGCCAATAATTTACTGACCTTCACCCCTTTCTCGGGCTACAATCCCGAACTTGAGATTGATCAGGTTAGCGGAGGTTGTTATTCTTCCTTCAAATCAATGCCTTCATCGCGCGTGTATATGTTTGGCCTGAATCTTAACTTTTAAAAATTCCTGACCATGAAAAAATTTATCACATTGATAGCTGTAACAAGCCTTCTTCTTTTGACTATTTCCTGTGACAATGACAACTTCTTCAAATTGGAAAGGCCCAACCAATATCCTTGGACAACGGTTGATGAACTCGAATTGGCAGTAAGACAACCTTATTTATTGATGATGGGTAATGCCTGGGGCAGTCCGGTCGGCGCTTTGGGACTGAGAGGCTTTGCCGAATCTGATATTTGCCAGTATCTGGTTGGTATCACCGGGGCAAGTTACTATTACGAATACTATAACCGTTTGTGGGAATCGACCGTATTGAATGGCGAGAAAGAACTGGAAACCGCTTTTCAATACCTTTACCAGATATCCACTGCAACCAATGCTCCGCTTAAGCTGATTAATGATGCAGAAGAAGCAGGAAAAGATGTTTTCGAAAACATGACAGACAACGACCGCCAGACAGTAAAGCGATTCAAAGGAGAATTGCTGTTCATGCGCGCTGTTTGCTATTGGTATCTGGCCAGAACCTGGGCTCCACCGTACAATCCTTCCGGTGACAATTCAGGAAAATTCTTCGTACTGCGCCGCACTTATGTAAACGGAGCCGATGAAATCAAAAACGGGGAGCTGGCAACCGTGGAAGAAGTCTATGCATCCATCGTCCAGGATCTGAAAGATGCCATTGAAGCGCTTCCGACTTCGTATGTGACTACAGAGTTAAGTCAACGCTCACGGGCAAACAAATATGCAGCCCAGGCCATGCTGGCCCGCGTATATTTTTATATGGGAAAATATGATCTGGCAAAGGCCCAGCTCAACGATGTAATTGGCAGTGGCATGTACAATTTGAATGATGACCCGATTGCGGCATTTAATAAAGTGGCAGGGGAAGGCTCAAGCGGTGAAATTATCTGGGAAATTGCCATTTCCTCCACTTCAAGCAAATTTGACCGGAATCCTTCCATCTTTTCAAAATGCAATTATACAGCCAACGGGGGTCGCGGCACAAACTGGAATCATTGCGCATGGGCCTGCTTTACCCTGTCGTACAGTACCCTAAAACAAATCGGATGGATGAATGCTGATTATTCAGTGGGGCCTAAGGCGGCGAACGATAAACGCTATACCCAAACGTTTATTCGGCTGGAAGCCTATAAAGCTAATCCGTGGAATGTGAAAACCAATCCCGTGGAATACTGGGCCCATCAGAATACATACGAAACCCGCTATTCACCGATCACTACACCGCATGTATGGCAGGATAAACATTTCCGTGCCACCACCACGGGTCGTCGCTCAAACCGGCCTATGTTGCGACTGGCTGAAATGTATCTGACCCGAGCAAGCATTCGACTCATGGCCGGCGATAAGGAAGGAGCAGCAGCTGATTTGAACATGGTGCGCAAAAGAGCCGGATTGGATAATGTCTCATCTTCAGCAATCACCGAACTCGACATCGAAAATGAACGGATCAAAGAATTGGCAGGCGAACATGCTGACCGGATATACTATCTGATCGCTATGCGCAAACCCATCGGCATTGGCGACAGGGATCCTTCAAAATTTTCACCTATCCAACCGCCCTACTCTAACTATTACTGGCAGATTCCATTGGTTGAACAACAACAGAATCAGGCATACAGTAAATAAACCCGACTGATATTAAGTTGGTAAAATAAAGAAGCCGTCTCGAAGTTGAGATGGCTTCTTTATTTTGGTAATCCTGTCAGTCCC
>CAYWTT010000722.1:0-1900 GCA_964461245.1 uncultured Prolixibacteraceae bacterium
GGGTTGCTTGTTATAAAAAATATTTCCCAGATAATAGAACAATTTATCATCATCGGGATAATATTCTTTAGCTTTCTCCAGAACAGAAATGGTTTCCAGTCTGAAAGGATGGCAATAGTCCGTTGACATCCCCAGGGCCGATTTAAAGCAGTTGTCAGCTTCCTTTTTATTCCCGGCTTTATCAGCCAAATAGCCAAGCCATAATTTAACGGTTGGATATTTCTGTTTTGAATCAATATATTTCAGCAATTCAACAGCCTCTCCTTCAAGACCATTGTGAAAATATTTTATCGCAAGCTCCAGGTACGACTCAGCATTGTCACGCATCAACGTTGTAAAACCGGTATCTCCCGTCAACAAATGCTTTTCATAGGTGGCATAAGCATTCAACGGATTAACCGAAAGAACTTCCTCAATGCATGTCTTTGCCTCTTCATTTCTTGACAACAGCCGTAGGATCGAACTTTTCAGGTTGACAGCATCCAGATTATCTCCATTATGCCTGATCGCTTCATTCAGTCGCTCCAAGGCCATTTGATAATCCCCCCCGGCCATATAAAGTTGCGCAAGCTGGTAATTAGCAGCAGAATTATACGTATAGTCCCATACTGCCCGATAGAGAGTATCGAATGCAGCTTCTGTTTTACCATCTGATTTAAGGATGAGGCCTAAATTGTACATCGCTTCACAATCCTTTGGCCGGGTATAATCTTTAGCCTGACGTTTGATGGCTCTGCGAAGGAACATCGCAGCCTTTTCATTGTCGCCTCTCAGCCTCCAATACACGCCCATCTGTGTATTCGAACGGGTATCATCGGGATCACGGCGAAGCACTTCCATAAAATAATCTTCGGGCTTAATGAAAGGATTGTGGAACTGCAGGTTACGCAGTCCGACCAGGAAACATTCCTCATTGTTTTCAATCTCCGCGGGTAAAAGAGGTGGTTCAACAATCTCAGGAAGCAGTTTGCTTGTATCCTTCTTCACCGGGGTATAGGAAAGAAGCTGCTTCCCATTTTTATCATCAAGGGTCATTGTTAGTTCATGCTCTTTAATACCCTTGTCAACAGCAATGGTCTCCACGAACGGCTTATCCGGTGCGATATCTATTTTCTTAGTAAACAAGGTTTCATTTCCCCGGGTAACTGTCACTGTCAGATCGTTCATCATTCCGGTACCGTTCACACCCACCAACATTTTGCCATCACCGGAGACATTCAGGTTCATTGCAGCATCTTTTGAACCCTTTTTTACTCCTCCGATATTCCGAATACCATAATAGTATTGGGTGAATGTTTTGACTTCGCCAGTTTTTAACCAGCAATAATCAGGCTGGTTATCCGAATAAGCACCTGTCATCAACTCAATATAATGACCGGCATTTTCGGTAAGGATTTTTGTATCCCATTCTGAGTTGGGCCCCCAGGTCCAGAACTTACCCCCTTTAAAAATATGGTGGTTGCCAACCAACATGGTGCCGGCATTTTTCCCATGGTCATAACCGGCAATAAAATCGTCTTTCAGGTCATGCGTAAATATCGAATTGCTTACCGGGTGATTTTTCCACCACGAGGCATCAAGCCCGTTTTTGTATTCCTCGATACCCCTGAAGGCTTCGGTAGTGACAGGCCAGTGGCAAAATGACTCTTTGCAATGGAACGTCCCGAACTCAGTATTCTGAGGGAAAATAATCTGATAGTTTTCATCAACATGCGTGGAAACATTTGACCAATAGAGCATCGATTGATCATTGGGAGTTGAATTTATAAGTCGTCCTGAAATTTCGATATACGATTTACCCGGATAAAGGGTGACCCCGATTGCCCAGGACATGCGGTGCCGAAGCTCTGTTTCTCCGATCCAGATCGTTTTACTGCCGCCCTCATTTTCAATTAACTTA
>CAYWTT010000723.1:0-1894 GCA_964461245.1 uncultured Prolixibacteraceae bacterium
AGAGGTTGGATAGAGTGAACGGGAAATAGGATTTGAAGCCTCAAAATAAAAAGTATTGCCTGGTGTAATTCCAGCTTATTTCAAAATGGAGGTACAGAAATCAGAACCGTATTTAAAATCATCCCTCAGAATCATGCTTTAGGAAGGTATCAGATTCTCAACTAAAACAATATGATAGTGTTATTTATTAAATAGTTACTCTCCGGAAACTATTGACACTCTGAATGTTAACAATTTACACTCGCTAAAAATTTTTTATACAGTGATAATAATTTAATTCGGTTCAAATTCCTGAAAAGAATACCACGGTGGCATACCAGGAATTGAAGGCGTGATTCCACATTTGAAAAATAACGACCAACCATTAAGAAATTGCTGCAGCGTCGTATCGGGAGACAGAATCATTACCCTTCTGGCAGCTGTTGCACAGAACAGGAAGGAATGGATGAAATTAATCCGGGAAGCATTGTTGAATTTTATTTTTCGTCGTATTTTACAGCGTCAGTTTTTTCATTGGAGAATCTATGACGCAAAATGAGACAATTAAATCATGGATAATTAAGGATCATCTACCGTTTTATGCTGAAGCATATGGCTGTAAATATTGATTGGAGGAAAATTCGTAAAGGTGAAAAATTCACATTTGATAAAATTTTTGATCTTTATTTCCATCCTTTATGTGCAAATTTCCCTTGCCCCCCGCTCAGTGATCCGGAATATATAGGTATAATAACTGGTTTGCCTGCTTTCAACCAGTTTCTGTCCAGATGAATGCAGGCAGAGCAGAAAGGCCACAACAGCCAACCATGCTTTCTGTTTGTATGAGGTAAATATCATATTCTCAATGATTCCGGAATAGGATTCCATGGATAACCGATCCCAAAATGCATCCGGTTTACTGGAAAAGTATGGGTGAACCATTTGCCTTGTCATTCTGCGGAGATACCATCTTATAATCTTCACTGCTGGTCAGAGTGCCGGTTTCTGAAATCGAGGATATCGTTTCTTTTATTGCCGCAAATCCAGATCATTTTTTCCGGAGGAAAAGGGAGACCCAGAGAATATAAAGCATACAGAGGGCGATCACCGAAATGCTGGCTACCGGCCCGAACATCGTACTGACAAATCCCATAACCAGGGGTATCACCGCACCACCGGAAACGGCCATAATCAGCAATCCTGAAATTTCATTGGCCCTTTCAGGCATTTTTTCCAGTGCAAGGGAGAAAATAGTGGGAAACATATTCCCGATTCCCAATCCAACGATAAAAATGAAGATAAAAGCGGCCATATTTCCGGGAGCGACAAAAATCCCCGCCACACCGGCAAGCGCCAGCAGGGCGGTCAGAAGCAGGAATGTGCGGGGTTTAATCCAGTTCAGGATGATGGCGCCCAGAAAACGGGCGACAGTCTCACCGGCAAAAAACAGGCTGATGCCGATCGCCGCTTCTCCCATTGCCAGTCCGTATCTGGCCATAAGGATATTGGCGATGTTGGTATTGATGGCGACTTCTGAACCTACGATCAGGAAGATGCCCAGTGCCAGGAAAGCCACAAAGCGGTTCTTCAGCAATCCAAAACAGGAGGCAAAAGTGGCCGGTTTGCGGTCGGGCTTTGATTCCTGGATGGGTGTCATGGACAGCCAGAAAGCAGCAAGCAAAGAGGTAATGCCGTAAACGGCGAATACCAGCTTCCAGTCGGCAAGGCTTTTGGCCAGGTAGGCGGTGATCAGGGGCCCTGAAAATGAAATAATGGCCTTTATGAACTGGGAGGTGCTCATGTAACTGGCCAGTTTATCGGAGGGCGTCACATCCTGCAAAAGAGGATTGGCCGAAACCTGTATGAGGGTATTCCCGATTCCCAGAAGGATAAAGGCGGCAAACATCATGGGAAA
>CAYWTT010000724.1:0-1883 GCA_964461245.1 uncultured Prolixibacteraceae bacterium
CAGAAAATTTTTACTTACTCACAAAATCAGAAGAAATTCTATACCGTCGCCATTGTCAGTAAGCCTTAGTCCAAATACGCCCTGCCCCCCATGCAATGGTTTTTTTGGTTGCCTGTCCGATTCGTTCGCTTTGGCTAAAATTGCATGGTTAAAAAGCCGGGGTTTACAACCGGAAGTGTGTTGGATGGATGCCGGGTGGTATCAGGGCGGGAGCGACAACTGGCAAATTGTCGGGAACTGGAACGCTGAAAAGAAAAGGTTCCCAAATGGATTAAAACCGGTAGCAGATTCAGCCCACTCCATCGGTTCAAAGTTCTTGTTATGGTTTGAGCCTGAACGCGTAGTCGAAGGAACTCAACTGGCGACAGACCATCCAAATTGGTTATTCAAACCAACCGAAGGGAGAACAAACAAATATACCGGAAAGAAAGACTTCATTTTAAATCTTGGAATAAAAGAGGCCCGAATGTGGCTAACAGACTATATGTCTGATTTTATCAGAAAAGAAGGTATCGATTATTATCGTCAGGATTTTAATATCGATCCTATGCCTTACTGGCAAGCCGAAGATCCATCTGACAGAATTGGTATATCTGAAATCAGGCATATTGAAGGGCTGTATGCCTTTTGGGACAGCCTTTTACTGCGATTTCCGGATTTGATCATTGATAATTGTGCCAGCGGAGGCCGCCGCATTGATCTGGAAACCATGTCGAGAAGTTTGCCCTTATGGAGAAGCGATTGTGACCTGGGCGACCCTGAAAGTGTTCAAAACCACACGTATGGACTTAATTACTATATTCCTGTCCATGGTACCGGTAATGTTTCATATTCGCCATATGATTTTCGGTCGGATATGAGTAGTTCAATGATCCTGTTCTGGGATGTGAATAGCCCGGATGATTCTACTCCCCTCATGAAAAAAACAATTTGTGATTTCAAGAAATTACGATCCTTCCATTACGGAGATTATTACCCCTTGACCTGCGCTGAAAAACTCTTGCAGGACGATGTGTGGTTAGCTTATCAGCTTAACCGTCCTGAATCAAATGATGGTGTTATTCTGGCTTTTCGCAGAAAGAATTGCCATGATGATTCTTTGATCGTAAAATTAAAAGGAATCGATAAGAAAGCATTTTATGAACTGACGGATGAAGATTCTCAGATAAAAATTACCCAACAAGGAGAAAACCTCATGAAGGGTTTTCCTTTGACCCTGAATTCAAAACCTGGTTCTCTTTTAATCCGGTACAAACAAATACGATGAAGGATTAGTAAGAATTACACAAACTTAAATTGAGACAATAAACCAATGAAAAAATCAACTAAACTATTCTTTTTTAGCACATTAATGATTCTTTCGTTCTGTTGCCATAGGGCAAATGCATCAGATAAAAATAAGAAAGACAAAATCTTCATTCCAAATTTTAATTCGCCTGAAGTTATAGGTAGAGGCGATATCAATCGTACAGTTTTCCCCGACACAGCAGTCCTGAACCTTTACCAGGGGAACGGGCGTTTTGGTTGTTCATACGGGCCAATGGGTTTGCATAATAATCCTGAGAAAACCGGACTTGGAGAATACGGGAAAACCCAGTATATGCACATGCAGCATTTTGGCAGGGCCAAATTTGGCTCCGACTATTTGCTGCCATTAGCCCATATCTTCTGGGAATCAGAGCCTGAAAAGGTTAATAATTACAGGCAATACCAATCTTTTTACAACAGCACCATTACCACCCATTTTGAGCAGCCAACAGGTAAAGTTACGGTCACCACCTGGTTCGACCCGGTCGACAGGGATATTGCCGGTATTAAGTTCGACGTCGATGGTGAAGCCCCGGCTGTTATTGTTTCCCCCGACGAAAAATTAAAAGTTCATT
>CAYWTT010000725.1:0-1883 GCA_964461245.1 uncultured Prolixibacteraceae bacterium
GAAGCCCTGATTGCTTATACTTTGTCTGATGGTAGGTGCTGATACCTCTTTGGAATGAAGCTCTTCTTTCGCAAAGAAGGGGCGGGTGATCCGCTCGTCATTGTACACGGGCTGTATGGCTCATCCGACAACTGGATGGGGATTGCCCGGAAGTTGTCGGAAAGAAATACCGTGTATTGCATTGATCAGAGAAACCACGGGCATTCACCCCATTCGCCCGTGCATACCTATCATGCTATGAAAGAAGATCTGGCCGGTTTTATTGGGGAGCATTGCTCCGTTCCGGTCATACTGATCGGCCATAGCATGGGCGGAAAAGTGGCCATGTATTATGCCGCTGATTATCCTGAAAAGGTCAAACAACTGATAGTGGCAGATATTGCACCTAAAAATTATTTCGAATCGGACGATGAAAGCCAGTTTTACCTCCACCGGAATATTCTGTGGGCGATGCAGGAGATCCGGATATCTGGACTGCAAAACAGGAAACAGGTGGAAGAAAAACTGGCCGAAAAAATCGATGATCCCCGGATCATTCAGTTTCTCCTCAAAAATGTGGCCATGGATGCTTCCACACGATTGCTGAAATGGCGTCTGAATGTGGAAGCCTTGTATGACAACCTGGAAGAAATTATTGAAGGGGTCAATCCGCGCTGGTTTGAAGACCGCATCCCTATTACGGCTTATCCGGTTACTTTTATCCGGGGGCTTAATTCATCCTATATCCGGAATTCGGATATCCCTGCCATTAAAACCATTTATCCCGATGCCTCTGTGATTGACATCCCGGGAGCCGGTCACTGGTTACATGCCGAACAGCAGGAACTTTTCTTACAGGCCGTGAACCAATCGCGCGGCTGAGACCGAATCGATGCCTTTGCCCTTCCGGTATCCAATCTCTTTTAGTGGCCGGGAGCGGAAACTTAATAACACAAACAAAACATTCATGCTATTTACCAGATATTTTCATAATCTGCTGTAGAATAGCCTTTTATCACATTCTTCCGGCATTTTTGATGAAATGATAAAAAATGTTAAAAGAACAGAGTATTTTTTACTTTTTTTTAATATCTTAGTACAAAATACAATTAAGCAAATCATATTATCACGAGTCTCGTGTAGAGACCGATCTGTCAGCTGATTGTGATTGAAGGCAATGTATCTGCTTTGAACCGGTAAAATGATTCAAACCTTGGCAATACAGAACATACGGAGATTAGAACTTTCTAAAAAGCCTGGAACAGGTGTCTGACCATAATCTGATTTCAAAAAAACCTACTTATGTGTAATTTAATAAAACGTGATCTATGAAAAATGAACAGGAATTTTGCTGCCCCGGGAAACAGGGGTGGCAGCTACTGAGGAGAAAGTTTGGTTTTACTGCCTTACTGATTCTTCTTGTCATAGCAGTTTTTGGAGAGAACCGGTTATCCGGTAAATCTCCGGAGCTAGACAGTTCTGTTGGCGACAACGGGAGATCCGGGATTGTGGCCTTAGAATATTCTTCTGCCTGGAATACTGAACAACAACAGAAATCCATCAATGGTACGGTAAAGGATCAGTCGGGTCAGCCATTGCCCGGTGTATCCATAATAGTTAAAGGTACGACCATCGGAATCACTACCGATATGAATGGCCACTTTTCACTCAATGTACCGGCCAATGCTGCTGTCCTGTCTCTCTCCTTTGTTGGAATGCATCCGCAGGATGTTCCGATCGGGAACCAGACCACTTTCAACATTGTGATGGAAGAAGCGGTGGTAGGTTTGGAAGAGGTGGTTGCCATAGGATATGGCACGGTGAAAAAAAGCGATGTAACCGGTGCTTTGACCAGTGTGACAGAAGAGACCATCAAGGAAAGGCCGCTTCAGAATGCCGTTCAG
>CAYWTT010000726.1:0-1873 GCA_964461245.1 uncultured Prolixibacteraceae bacterium
CATCTCCGGACTGATATTTCACATTATGCAACAAGCCTGCCACCACCGAATCCACTTCCAATCCGATCTCTTCGGCCACAATGGATGCGACTTCAAGAGAGTGGGCTAAAACTACCTCTTCTGTCGGAAATTTTTTATCTCCGAGGATCTCCCTGGCAAAATTCGCTGCCTGCGCTATCTTCCCGACACCTTTCCCATCGAAAAGCCGGCTGCATTTCTTGAGAAACTCCTCAGTCAATCGTTCTGTTTCCTGAAACACCTCCATATGCATTTAAAAAAAAAGGCTGTCTTTCCCGACAGCCCTGATCCCTCAAAATATCTTCTTTTTTATTCGGCTGCCGTTATGGTGGAGTCAACGAATACACGCTGACGAAGTTCGCGGTCAAGCATGAAAATACCATTCCCCTGGCCATTGATCAGTCGAAGCGTATCCAGTATCTCATTGACGTTTGCCTCTTCTTCCACCTGTTCATCAATGTACCATTTAAGGAAGCTCTGCGTGGCATGGTCACTTTCCGCAATAGCCACATCCTGGATCTTATTGATGCTATCGGTTACAAACTGTTCATGCTCTAGCGTCTTTTCAAAAACGGCGATCACATTATCAAAATCAGTATCCACCTGCGCAATCGGTTTCAGCACAACCTGACTGCCGCGTTCATGCACATATTTGAAAAATTTATTCCCATGGGTCAACTCCTCCTGATACTGGATGTACATCCAGTTGGCAAATCCGGGTAGTCCTTTTCCCTGAAACCAGGCTGACATGCTTAAATAGAGAAAGGCTGAATAATATTCATTATTGATTTGCTGATTAATAGCTTTTAAGACTTTTTCCTTTAACATGGCTGCAAAATTTAATTTTTGTAAAATTAGTAAAAGTTGATGATTTCTAAAAAACCTTTTCCGATTTTCAATTAAACTTCATCTTTTGTGAACTTTAACCAAATCTACACCTTAAACAACCGGGGTGAGAATTTGTTTTCCCGGCGAACAAATCTTTCCGGTATAATTTTTAACACGACGATTGCAACGAATCAAGTCAAAAGTCTTAATTTTGAACAATAATTATGTAATCAAGCAACCATGAACCGTCGATTCATTTTAGCCGGATTGTTTTTTATTCTGGTTCTTGCCGGATTCACTTCATGTAACCTAAATGATGGCGGAGGGGAGATTCCGGTTACCGATAATAAATACTATATCAGCAAATCCCTGGTTTTCACCTATCCTGAAGCCCTGATTAAAACCACCATGGCTGCCTTGGAAAAGAAATATCCCGACGCAGCAGGTTTGAGCAATAAGGTTAAAAACGGCTTTTTCGTATATAAAATCAATTACAAAACCACTTTCAAGAACCAGGATGTGATTGCTTCCGGTCTGGTCTGTGTGCCGATGGGATCAGGCAATTTTCCGCTGCTCAGTTTCCAGAACGGAACAAATACCGAACATGCCAAAGCCCCTTCAGTGGCTTACAACGATTCACTCTACATCCTCATTGAGGCAATAAGTTCTTACGGATTTGTGGTAGCCATGCCCGATTATCTGGGATTCGGAGCTTCGGAAAGCATGTACCATCCCTATCTCCATAAAGCCTCCACAATTAAGAGCATCACCGATATGTTCAGGGCAGTCAGGGAGATGATGGCGGAATACCCGACAATGACCCTGACAAAAGACACCTATTTGCTGGGGTACTCACAGGGAGGCTGGTCAAGTATGGTTCTGAAGAAGGAGATCGAAACCAACCTGTCGTCGGAATTCACACTGAAAGCCAGTTCCTGCGGAGCCGGTCCTTACGACCTGACCACCATCAGCACCAAAATCCTGGAGCAAACCACCTATCCCATGCCCTATTTCATGGCATACTTAA
>CAYWTT010000727.1:0-1868 GCA_964461245.1 uncultured Prolixibacteraceae bacterium
TTCAGGTTGATATCCGTGAATTTGCCCCCCATCAATTCAGCCAGTTCGTCGTGAACAAGCTTCACCATCAGTTGCCCAGGCTTTACTGAGGTGAGCACATCCATGCCCAGGGCCTTCTCTTTGACCGAGTCGGTAAATGTCTTGGCCGTTTTAAAATTTACGTCAGCGTCGAGCAGAGCCCGGCGGATATCTTTCAGGGTTTCCGCAATATTTATCTCCGTGATTTTCCCCTGTCCTTTCAGCAGCTTGAACGACCTTTCCAGCCTGTCACTCAGATTTTCAAACATGTTAACCTACTTCATTTAAATAACGGCGGCAAAAATACAAAATTTGTCGCAGTCTTCCGCACTCCTGCCGCTTTGTTCCGCAATATCTCCCCAAACCTTTTAGTATGGCCGAATGGTACGAAATCTTAACTTTACGGCCCTAAAATGAAATGAGATGAACCCGAAGATTACCGGAATAATTGCCGACAACCTGGGAGTTTCCCCCACCCGTGTAAACAACACCATCACCCTGATTGAGGAAGGGGCCACTGTACCGTTCATTGCCCGTTACCGGAAAGAACGCACCGGAAGTCTCGACGAAGTGCAAATCCAGCGGATTAAGGAGCTTTACCAAAAATTCACTGAATTGGAAAAGCGGAAGGAGACGGTGAAGAAGACTATCGAAGAGCAGGAAAAACTTACTCCTGAACTGAAAAACAGAATTGAAAACTGTTTTGATCCGGTGGAACTGGAGGATCTCTATCTTCCGTTCAAGCCCAAGCGGAGAACCAGGGCATCTGTGGCACGGGAAAACGGACTGGAACCATTGGCCAGGATCATCATGGGCCAGTTTGAAAAAAATGTGGAGGCCAGGGCTGCACAATATATCAGCGATAAAGTGCCGGCAAAGGAGGATGCCCTTGCCGGAGCACGGGATATCATTGCCGAATGGATCAGTGAAAATGAACAGGCCCGGAATGTGGTCCGCAGGAATTTTGAGCAGTCGGGAGTGATCCGTTCCGTCGTTATAAAGGGAAAGGAGGAGGAAGGCAGTAAATACCGGGATTATTTTGCCTGGGAGGAACCTTTGAAAAGGTGTCCTTCTCACCGGCTGCTGGCCATGCGCCGCGGAGAAAAGGAGGGATTTCTGCGGGTTTCCATTGTCCCTGATGAAATCCAGGCGATAGAGCGGCTGCAACAAATGTTTGTCAGAGGAAAGGGAGCCAGTTCTGACCAGGTGGCCATGGCGGTCAGGGATGGTTTTAACCGGCTGCTTTCTCCTTCCATTGAAACCGAATTTTCCAACCTCTCCAGGGAAAAGGCCGACAAGGAAGCCATCGGTGTCTTCGCTGAGAACCTGCGTCAGTTGTTGCTGGCACCTCCCCTGGGAAGGTTCAGGACACTGGCCATTGATCCCGGTTTCCGTACCGGATGCAAGGTGGTTTGCCTGGATGAACAGGGGAACCTTCTGCACAACGAAACCATTTATCCTCATCCTCCGCTGAATGACAAAAAGATGGCTGCCAAGAAACTGACTTCCATGGTCGAAGCATACCGCATAGAGGCTGTGGCTATTGGAAACGGTACAGCCAGCCGCGAGACCGAGGCGTTTGTAAAAAATCTGTCGTATGACCGGGAACTGAAGGTCTTTGTGGTCAGCGAGGACGGCGCTTCGGTATATTCAGCCTCTCCGGTCGCCAGGGAAGAGTTCCCCGAATATGATGTGACGGTCCGCGGGGCTGTTTCTATCGGCCGTCGTTTGATGGATCCCCTGGCTGAGCTGGTGAAGATTGATCCTAAAAGCATCGGGGTAGGGCAGTACCAGCACGATGTGGACCAGAAACAGCTGAAAAACAGCCTTGACACCGTGGTGGAGTCGGC
>CAYWTT010000728.1:0-1855 GCA_964461245.1 uncultured Prolixibacteraceae bacterium
ACAAAAAAAACATAAAAGAATTTTTCCTTTGCCTCCTTATCTTTTATCTTTTAATCTGGATGCCAAAGGATGAGAATTCAGATTTCAAAAAAACATCATAAAAGTTCGTAGGAAATAATTTCAGCCTCTTTTACCTTTCTGAATTCAAGATCACTACTTATTACAGGAATATTAAGCCAAACAGAAGTAGCTATAATGATGCTGTCAGGCAATTTCAACCGATATTGTCTTTTCAGCAAAATTGCTTTTTGTTTTATTTGAGGAGTAATGTCAATAATCGTACATTCATTTAAAAAGTCGCTTATTTTTTCGATATCATTCTCTGTTAGTTCCCCATAACTCAACAGCTCAAGTTCTGTGATAAAAGAAATGTAAAGATTTTTGTTTTCCAGTAACGGAATTAAGGTGTCATCGCCGTTAAGGAGATAAAGTATGATATTGGTATCCAATAAAATACTATTCCCATTCATTTCTCCATTGCTTTTGAAGTTTCATGGGATCTTCTTTCAGTTTAAGAATTCCGCAGTATTTTTTGACATCCACATAGTTTTTCTTATGAGGATGCCGGTTAAGCAATTTAATGATTTTATCCCGGGAACTGCCTTTTTTTATCGTTGTTACCATGGTTTGAAATATATGCAAAGATACAAATTCCTTCTGTTCTGAATTTGACGTAATTCATAAAAAATTGAGAACGTGGCAGTAAATCTGAATGCGCGGAATTTACCTTTTTAGTGAACCTGTTTTTACGTCTTTCATCGTGACCTGCTCTCCGTGGAGTGTTTGATTTTTAACCACAGAGGATTATTTTTTTAACCACCGAGGTCACAGAGGTACGCACAGAGTTACACGGAGTTTAAATTGCTGAAGATTAAATCTCTGTGTTTCACTCTGTGTACTCTGTGGTTAAATAAAATCACTGAGTGGAGCTTTAGTGGAGAAACTGATAACTGAAAACCGTTTTACCGACAACTTTTGATTTTTTCTTTTCACAGTATATCTTCCTCCGCGAGGGGCGTATAGGGTCCGTCCTTCACCTCGAAGATGACGGTTCCGGGTTCCCGGACTTGGACCGTATGCCACTGTCCGGCGGAGATGTGAATCCCGGAATTTCCGGTTGCCGGATCCAGCTCAAACGACTCCTGCAGCTCTTTCTTGTCGTTGTAGAACAGCACCTTTAGTTTTCCCCGGAGCAGGATATAGGTTTCATCGGTATGGCGGTGTCGGTGGATGGGCAGCACCGTTCCCGGCTCCAGGGCGTTGAGAAGCCGCTGGGCTTTCGATTCCGGTCCCTCGTGCAGGTTGTAATTCATCCGCAGCCGCGGACTTTTTCCGGCTTCCGCAGAAATACGATCTAAAAGAGATTTATCTAGTAACTGGCTCATTAAATAGTTATCGGTTATCGGCCAGCCCGGATGACGTAGGAGGACGGGTTGTCGGTTATCAGTTGTCGGTTATCGGTTATCGGTTATCAGTTATCGGTTATCAGTTGGCGGCCAGCCCGAACGGCTGTCCGTTCAGTCGGGCGGGCCAGCCCGGATGACGAAGGAAGACGAGGCCAGCCCGGATGACGGAGGAAGACGGGTTATCAGTTATCAAAAATCTATCCTCTGCTATGGGTAGATGGTGCATGCAGCCTGAAATACTTTTTCATGAACAGCACATACATCAGGCATAGCAGTGCCAGTACGGCTGCAAGGTAAGGCCATCGGTATTCCCGGGGAGTGATAAAGTAGCCGGCAGAAACCAGGGCCTGTAAGAGCATATAGAAGGAAGAAACCCACACATGGGGGATTTTCAGTTCATTGGCCATAAGCTGGTAGGCATGTTTGCGGTGGGCCTCGAAGATGTTTTC
>CAYWTT010000729.1:0-1853 GCA_964461245.1 uncultured Prolixibacteraceae bacterium
TCTTCCCGATATAAACATCACCCATTGAACCTACCACACTCGGATCAGCGCTGGTTTCCACCCTTTCCGAAAATTCATAGGACTGTACATATTCGCCGCTGTTGCTGATCGAAGTGGAAAATGACAGTCCGGTCTTACCCGAGTTTTTATTGTCGGTTTTAATGACCGGTCCGGCCAATCCGCCGCCTGCAGCCATTTCAACTCCCAGCAGGATTTCCAGGCCCAAACCTGAGCCATTGTCAAAATTGGTAGACCAGGAAGAGCTTACAGAATAACTGGATCCTTTTTCAATATAAGCAAAAGACTGAGATCCGGGGGGATCATGAAGAATGATCTCCGGGATCTGAGGACCTTCGGTATAAAAATTGTTCCCTTTGGGACGCTGACCAATAATATAGGCACGGAATAATTCACCTTCCGGCTTCCATGAAAATGTATTTCCGCTTACCGTAACATTGACCTCCATAGACTTTGTAAAAGAGGTCTTGTCGTTTTCACTTTTGGTAATGTTTGGAATGCCCACCCTGAAAGTGTCAATCACTATTCCGTCCATTTCAGGGGTAAGCTGGAGTACTTTCTGAATATTTTCAAGTGCCAGATTGTTAATTATTTGTATTTTAGCTTCTTTTACCGATTGCGTGGTAATATCTTGGGTGTCAAAATTTGTATAGGATTCATATACGGAGATTTTGGGTGAATAGGACTTGAACATTTCAAAAATAGGATATTTAAAATGAGATGCAACTATGATGGTCGATTTTACTCCATTCTCCGGATTAGTGAATTCTATTTCCTTTTCACCGGCAAAAGGCGCCGTATCATCTGTATTTGTCACGTTGATCTCCGGTTGTGTCTGATATACATAATTTAACTTGACATGATATTCCAAAGAGTCCAGCAACTGTCCATTCTTGTCGTAAGAATATTCCTTTTTTAACGAAGGATTGACTGAAAGATCGATTACCCTGTTTCCAAAGTAATTCTCCACGATCTTATCCCCATCTTTATCTACACTGATGGTCACCATGGAGAATTTTTCAGGGATAAGTTTTGCCACGAATTCTCCGGAAACTTTAGAAGTAAAGATTTTAGTGTCTATATCTGTCCTGGTTGAAGGACGGTCCAAAGTGGTGGTAGTCCGGTTGCCGTATTCATCAATGGCTGTCACCACCTGGTAAGAAATTGTATCATTTCCAATACCATCGCCTGTATTATCAAATTTTAATTCCGGATCGGAGATGTGATCGAGTGTAATGGTGGCTTGCCCGATATTATTGACGGATTGTTCAAAACCCACCGGTATTTCATTACTGGATGTTCCCCCTATCACCCGGCCAATGACGGTAACCAGGGTCGTGTCGGTGAATGGATTCCCGAAGGTCAGATTCTGGTCAAAATTATGACACAGGAATGAATCGGGATGAGCTTCATCATAAGGCCAGCGACCGCCGTTATCAAAACTGTGCCCGTTCTTCTGCACACTGATATAATGGTATCCGATGGGAACCTGGATTTCAAAAAGTCCGTGATTATTTGTGACTTCTGGCTTATGATCGGGACCGTATACCGCTTCTCCGTCTATTAAAATCTGAACCCCTTTCACTCCTAGGTTTGTATTCCGGTAAACCACAGACCCGTTCACAAAAAACGCTGACACATCCGTGAAATTGATATTATTATGTACAACGGCATCTTCGCTCAGAAAAAGTATCCGGTAACCCGGGTCGAACTCGTGAGGGGCTAACATCGGAGTGAATTTATACGCTGACCCGTCGGTATGAAAAGGTACACCTGCAATAATGTAATTTCCTTCTTCATCAGTAATTCCTCTGTTTCCCAATTGTTCAATGGTC
>CAYWTT010000730.1:0-1852 GCA_964461245.1 uncultured Prolixibacteraceae bacterium
CAGCATTTTCAGATGGCTGGCAAGATTTCCGTCAGTCAGTTCAAGCGTGGTTTTAAGGTCATTGAACGATATTTTGCTGTTGACGATCAGCATGGACATCACCCCGAGTCTGATCTTGCTTTCGAAAGCCTTATCCAGGTGTTTGATAATGTTTTTCACGCCGGGCAGTTTTGGAATTCATTTCGTATTTCAGATACATATAGATGCCATAAATGATATGGACTAACCCAAATCCGGCAGCCCACAGGATCAATCCGTACTGATTCAGAAAAGCAGCAGCCAGTCCTAGTCCTATCTGTATCACCCCCATAAAGAAGAGCTCCCGGGTAACAAATCGGGAGGCACAGGTAAGCGCTAGTCCGTAAAATATCAGGAGAGAAGAGGCTACCGATTCATATTGTCCTTTTATAACCAGGATCAATACAAAAATCCCTCCCGTGATCAGCGGGACCAGGAGGCAGGAAAGTAACTGCTTTGATCCGGTGCCCCACAATGGCTGACGCAGTTTCTTCGATTTTCTGGCGGTGAGCAATACAGCCGTTGCCAAGGCAGCGAACAGCACCACCAAGGCGGTGAGCAGCAGCAGGAACACTTTCTGTTCATCTGCGAGTTGAATGGAATGCACTATTTTCCAGGCGAAGAAAGAACCGCATAGTGCGTAGATCCCTATAAACACTCCTGAAAATCCGCTGAGTGACATGAATTTGCTGGAATTTTCCATCATTCTGCGGATTTCCGCCAATTGGCCCAGATATTCAGAATGGTCATTCATAATGAAAGTACTTTGTGATGCAAAGTTAATATTTATTTGTTGCAAATTATAAAAAGGGAAAATTTTTATGAGCCCCTGCTGCTTGCATGATAAAAAGGGTCATTTCAGGATTTTGCCCATTTGATGAAGTTTCCTACTTTTGGGGCCTGAATCTGAAGAACATCATAAACCAAATTTTTAAAATGCCTTTGATCAATATTCATACTCATCAGGCACCTGAAGATGCAGGGGAACTCTTTATTCAGAATATTTTTCCCACTGATGAATGGGTTAATCTGAAACCCGGAGGATTTTATTCAGTGGGGATCCATCCCTGGTTTATCACCAACAACCACGAGCATAAAGACCAGCTGAACCTGCTGGAGCAGAAAGCCTCCCTTCCTGAGGTAGCTGCCATAGGAGAATGCGGACTTGATAAACTGGCCAATACGGAATCACAATTGCAGCTGGAAGTCTTTGTTCAGCAATGTGAAATAGCAGAATCGGTGAACAAGCCGTTGGTTATCCACTGCGTGAAATCGTACAATGAGATTTCGCACCTTAAACGAAGGATGAAGCCCAGGGTGCCGTGGATCCTGCATGGATACACGGGAAATGAAATGATTACCAAACAGTTGATACCTCTTGATTTTTATTTCTCCCTTGGAAAAGTATTGTTAAGCGACAATATGCAAATTGTGCAAACGGTTGGAAAACTGCCTTTGGATCACCTCTTTTTTGAGACTGATGAATGGAAAAAACCGGTCAGTGAAGTGTACCGTAAATTTGCGGAGCTGAACAACCTGGAGGTTGACAAACTATCGGAGCAGATCATGTGGAATTTCAGGCAGGTTTTTATCCGGCAATGAGATGGAGTGAAAGAACTGAATTATTGCTCGGAAAGGAAAAAACCGAACGGTTGACCCAATCCCATGTCCTGGTTGTTGGATTAGGAGGAGTCGGGGCATACGCGGCAGAAATGCTTTGCCGGGCCGGGGTGGGGCAGATGACCATTGTGGATGCCGATGTCATAGAAGAGAGCAACCGGAACCGTCAGCTTCCGGCTTTGGTTTCCAATCTGGGTAAATCCAAAGCGGAAGT
>CAYWTT010000731.1:0-1844 GCA_964461245.1 uncultured Prolixibacteraceae bacterium
TTCTGTCCACGGTCACTTACTGCCTATCTCACCAAAGTGTGTTTTTGCAAGTTCGTTACAATCTCCCATTTTAATTTCATAGGGACGTATTGAGAACCCAAACGAAGCTGGTTGGGTTTCAACCTGGTATTTTTTCAAAGGGAAATTATTTCCAATGGTTCCTCCTCCGAGGCCACAATGCGCCATATCAATGGTAATGATCGTCTCTTTACGCCGTGCCAGTTCATGGGGATGGTTCGCTTTGTACAAATCAAGCGGGGTATAGTGGAGCGCGCTAAAATCCATTTTTTGATCAGCAGCTACCAATATACCCTTCCCATTATAGTTTGTTACAGTAAACCAACGTACATTGGAACGGTTACCACAGTCCTGGGTATGTAGATATGGCACGAACATTTTATCGGCTGTTGTTTCATAGTATCCTACAGGTGCAGAACGCAAGCGGTCCCGGTAATTTTCATGTGGCCCGGGGCCAAAATAGGCCACTTTTTCAAACCCCTCAGGCATTTGCATCAGGAAGCCAAGTTTAGGGAGGGAAATTTCCAGCTTATCAGGGTCAAAGGTTGTTGTTACCGAAATCACACCATTCCCGTAAACCCTGTAAATCGTATTTTGCATTACCGAATATCCTTTCGGTGATTTTGATACGATGTCTGCGCTAATCTTTACAGTTCCTTCGACCTGCTCCACCGTAACATTTTTTACTTCATAACGCATGTCGTACAGTGCAAGCTCTTCCCATTTCATGGCATATCCTTTACCAAACATGTAATCGTTGTCAGTCGGTGCCCGGAATATATTCAGTACAGGACCGGCAATCCTTTTATCTGTAATGGTATCGGAATGCCCGGCAACCAGTTCGTTGGTGATGCTATCCCGGTAAACCATCCCCCTGCCGGTCACCGGTCTCTTACCATAAATAGCCCCCGGACAGGTTTGAAGCACCACTGTTCCTGCGTAATTCAGATCGGTTATCGTTCCTGCCCTTTTGTTAAACTTCATAAAAAATGTTTTTCCTGAAACTTCGATCCAGTCCCCTTCTTCCAAATATGAAACGGAGGGCAGCGTTTTGGCATCAAAAGGTCCGATGCTTGGGACGGCAAACGGAACAGGTATTTGTTCCCATGCTACAACATGGCCCCGGGATGCCCATAATTCGTCTGTTCTCAGTGTAAAAATGACTTTGAGGAAATATTCACTGCCGGCTTTTAACTGAGGTTTGCTGAAAGGAATCAAAACCTCAGTTGAATCTCCGGGTGCGAGCAAAAGTGGATCCGGTTTCCCGGCTTGAACAATTGTTCCGTTACAGCTTAATTCCCAGCTCAGGTCAAACTTCTGAAGATCGATAAACCGGTATTTGTTTTTTATGCTGACCTTTCCGTTTAATATATCTGCAGGCCTGATTGAAATGCATTGATAAACCTTTTTTACTTCCTCCAGTTTGGGGGTGATTGCCCTGTCCGGGGTCGTCAAACCATTCAGCGCGATGGTCCAGTCGGTAGGCCAATCGCCAAAATCTCCCCCATAGGCATAAAAATATTCTCCTTTTTTCCCCGGAATTTCTTTTTGTATCCCTTTATCGGCCCAATCCCAAATGCACCCTCCAATAAGCCTTTTATGTTTTTCAATAATATCCCAATATTCCTGGAGATTGCCTACTGCATTACCTGTTGCGTACGAATATTCACACATCAGGAAAGGTTTTGGATTAGCCGATGCACCCCTTTTGTCCAGGGTATCCAGTTTGGGATACATCACAGATTCTATGTCTGCTATTTTATTATAACCTTCATAATGCATCGGCCTGACAGAATCTGTCTCTTTCAGCATTTTCCTGCAGGCTT
>CAYWTT010000732.1:0-1842 GCA_964461245.1 uncultured Prolixibacteraceae bacterium
GGAGGTATGCCCTACATCTACAAGCCGTTGGCCACCGACCAAAACTGGGATTTACCCCGGCTCTCGGCTAAAGATACTTATGTCGCCATTGCTGCTGACTGTGATACGGCATTTACCTATTTCCAGAAAGCCAATCGTATCCGCCGCGATACCCGCGATGCCGGAAGTACTTCGGCGGATATCTCTGCCGATAAGTACCAGGCTTACCCATCGGGTGTTGCTGCCAAAGCTTTAAAATCGCGTGCATTACTCTACGCTGCCAGTCCATTATATAATACCCAGAATGATTCGAAACTTTGGGAAAATGCGGCCGTCGCTGCTAAAGAAGCTCTTGAGCTGGCGCTGGCCCATAATTATGGATTGCTTGCCATGAAAGACTGGTACCGGAACTGCTATGAAAATCAGTACACCAACGAACAGCTCTGGGCCTGGAATTATGGATCGAAAGGATATGGCGATGGCGCTAACGACAGCTATATGTGTGCCACTTTCAAAAACAATAATGGTACATCGAGTGCTTGTCCGACCCAGAACCTGGTTGACCGCTATGAAAATACCAGCGGGGATATTTTGCTGACGGAAGCTGATCGTGAACAGGCGCAGACTGCTGGAAGGTTTCATCCGCAGGATCCTTATTATACGACCAATTCAAAAGTTAAACTCGATCCTCGTTTCTACCAAACAATTTTTCATAACGGACAGGCAATTACCTGGGCTTCCTACCTGAAAAGCCAGCACACCATTCTTAACCAGATGAATTTGTGGAGGTATTTGACACCGGATGGTAAATATATTTATGGCGACCATAATCTGCCCGACACCGAAGGCGGATTGAGAGGGTTCACCAGAACTGGTTATTACCTGAAACGATTGACCGGCGATCAAAGTGTGCGTAACCAGAAAACCTGGCATTACACCGAGCCAACTTTCCGTTTGGCAGAGCTTTACTTAAACTATGCCGAAGCTGTTAACGAGGTTAGTGGTCCCAACGGATCGGTAGCTGGTTATCCGCTTACGGCGAAAGATGCAATTAATGTAATTCGTACCAGGGCTCAAATGCCCAATGTGAAGGATGAGTTTCTTGGCAGCAAAGAGACATTCAGATCAAGAATCAAAAATGAAAGAGTTGTTGAATTAATGTTTGAATCGGATCATTATTATTTCGACACAAACCGTTGGAAAGATTCGGAGATACTCAGAAATCAGGTGCTTTATGGAATGCGGGTTGACGTTGTGGACGGTGCTCCAAGTACCGATTATCCTCATGGAGGCACTTCATTCCCTTATACGAAAAAGCCCTTCCATTATGTGTACTCTCGTGAACCTCTCGACGCAAGTCGTCAGATCAAATTTACTCCTAAAATGTATTATTGGCCGTTCAATATCGACGACTATTTTATGTTTAAGAATTTTGATATGAGCTTAAATCCTTCATGGTAACCATAATCTTGCAGTAAAATGAATTACTTGAAAATACGTATTGATCAGCATATCGTCTTGCGAGTCTTCCTGGCTTTTATCATTTCGATTTCCAATATTGTGGTTTTTGCCCAGGGGAAAGACGGCGCTGATGTGAAAAATAAAAAAATCACCATTACCCTGGTGGTAACCGATGAAGCCGGAAATCCTATTCCTGAAGCAGAAGTTATTGTGGGCGAAGGCGTATTGCACCATAATACCGACGAGGATGGTTCTGTTACGATAGAAGCCCGTCCTAACGACCGAATCACGGTGTACAATTCAGGATATGAGAAGGAAACAGCTGATGCCTCCTTTTATTTGGCAAATTCTAAAATTGAGTTGAAGAAATCAACCTATCTGGCGTCATCCGAAGATGTTGTT
>CAYWTT010000733.1:0-1836 GCA_964461245.1 uncultured Prolixibacteraceae bacterium
ATATGTATCGCGGTTGGGATTATTCACTTTGATCTTTTTCCCCTTTCCCTTGTTTGTGGTAGGTTTGCCCGACTGGACGCCAGAGGAGACATCCTGCCCGGATTCCTGTTCCTGGTTGTGTTGTAGCCGGTTAAATCCCGTAGTGAAATGGTGCCTCCATCTTCCGCTTTGGAGAGACCAGTCGAACCCGTACCCGGTATTAATCTCCCTTACCCATTCGTTCCTGTATAAAATTGGATTTTCACCCACTTCATAATCCAGCATCTGCTGATCGTCGCTCCGAAGGAGGCTGAGGCTGATCTCATTATTGGCTGAAGGATGAAAACTCGCTTTCAGATTGATATCCTGGTATCTGACTGTAGGAAGAACGTTGACCTCCATATCTGAAACATCGGTCAGCCGGGTTTCGCTGAGCAATTTTTTAAAGAGATAATTCTGCCAGTAATCGACATAGGAACGACGCATAGCACCGGAAACGGAAAATTTCCCGGTCACCGGAATGGTAGCCGTCACGTCGCCGTTAAGCAGGCTGGCGGAGGTTTCAAAAGTGGGAGATGTGCGGGAGCCCGACTTACCGGAAAGTTCGATCAATCCGGATGTCCGGTCGCCGTAACGGGCGTCAAATCCGCCGCGGGAGACAAAAGCCTGGCGGATAAAACCGGCATTCAACATACTGATATTACCGAACAGGTGACCTGTTTCCAGCAGGGGAATCCCGTCCAGGAGGATCAGGTTTTCGGAAGGATTTCCGCCCCGGATGGAAAGTCCCCCCGTCGGACCGGCAAGAAAATTAACTCCCGGGATCAGGGTCAGCATATTGGCCAGATCGTCATTTGCCAAACGAGGCATATTGGCCGATTGCGATGGATTGAATCCCACCTTTTCGGAGTTTTCAGACATTTCGAGGGTATTTTTTTCCTTCCTGACCACATTAACCTCTTTCACCATGAGAATAAAAGGGGTCAACCTGATCTTCACCGGTTCAGTGGTCGGTGCAGCCAGTACGGTGTCCATCCGTTGATATCCCAGGTGGGAAATAAAAAAACGGACTGAATCGGCTCCCGTTTCCAGATAAAAAAAGCCCAGCTCATTGGTCATCGTGCCTCTTCCATTGGGAAAAACAATATTGCAATACATCAGGGCCTCTCCTGTCATCCGGTCGGTCACATAACCGCTTACCGCATTCCGTCTGACAGCAGGCAAAACCAGTGGCACTTCGGGCACCTTATCCGCCTTCTGATCTACAACCTTCCTAATCACCACGTAAGTTCCTTCCAGCAACCTGAATTCGAGGGCGTTCCGTTCACTCAGGTAAGTGATCAGTTTATCCAGTGAGACGTTCCTAACTGAAAATGAAACAATTACATCGCGAAAAGCTTCCGCATCAAATGCAAATTTCAGGTTATATTTTTTTGAAAGATCTTCAAGGACACTACTGAGAGGGGCATTATCCGCCCTGTAGGAAATGGAGGTTCGCTGGGCATACAGCTGAAGTGGGAATACAAGGTACACAAAGAACAGGAAGAATAACAACCTATTCCTGACCCGGCCTGTTTCCTTCACAACAAACGAAGCAAACCGATCGCTGGTTATATTTGGGTATAACGATTCCATGCTTACTGTTCAAGCTTGTCACGGAGTATTTTCAGGGCCTTTGTGATCTGTTTTTCTACAGCTTTCAGGGAAATCCCCAACTCTCCGGCAATCTGTTTATTGCTCATCTCCTCCATGCGACTCATCAGAAACACCGATCTGCATTTTTCAGGCAGTCCAGCCAGGGCTGACTGCAGCATCCGGTCAAATTCAGCCGCTTCCAATCCGGATGAGGCAGGCTTT
>CAYWTT010000734.1:0-1825 GCA_964461245.1 uncultured Prolixibacteraceae bacterium
TTCGGCTCCGGCAAGCGCCATCAGCCGGGCAGCTTCGGGGTACCACTGATCCCAGCAAACAAGCACTCCCAGTTTCCCGACTGAAGTCTGAATGGGTTCAAAACCCAGGTCACCGGGAGTAAAATAGAACTTTTCGTAGTAAGCCGGATCGTCGGGGATGTGCATTTTGCGGTACATTCCGGCAATGGTTCCATCTTTCTCGAGCACCACAGCAGTATTGTGATATAATCCGGCTGCCCTTTTTTCGAATAACGACAACACGATGACAACTCCAAGCTCTGCTGCCAGTTTTCCGAACCTTTTGGTGGATGGTCCGGGAATGGTTTCAGCCTGGTCAAAGACCGACACGTCTTCGGTCTGGCAAAAATACAATCCATTGTGAAGTTCCTGAAGCACGATTAGTTCAGCGCCCTGAGAAGCCACTTCACGGATGTTTTTTTCGAGTTTGGACACATTCGCTGCCTGGTCCGCTGTATTGGTTTGTTGGATGATAGCTGTTTTCATATCTGCCCCCTAACCCCCTAAAGGGGGAATTTATCAATGTTCTAAATTTTATAAACTTTTCAAATCGTGCCCACCAAACTCCCCTCCTTTGGAGGGGTTGGGGGAGGCTCCGTATTGCATTGTGACACAATGCAGCGAACCGTGTTGTTTTATCAACGCCAGGCAGTCTATGCCAATGATTTCGCGGTCAGGGAATGCTTTTTGTAATTGTCCGCGGGCTATTTCATCTTTTGGAGAATTATAGGTTGGCATCAGCACGGCGTCGTTGATTATCAGAAAGTTGGCGTAAGTTGCCGGAAGTCGGTCTCCATTTTCATCGTATACTGCATCGGCCATGGGGAGAGGGATACCCCCAACCCCTAAAGGGGCGAAAGAAAAGATTTCTTCTTCCATCTTTTTAAGCTCTGAGTAATGTTCATCATTTTCGTCGTCACATTTGACGTAGGCGATGGTGTCCGGACTGCAAAAGCGGGCGAGAGTATCCACGTGGCTGTCGGTATCGTCACCGGCCAGGTAACCGTGATGAAGCCAAAGTATCCGTTCGGCACCAAGGTATTCTTTCAGTTTAGCCTCGATTTCTTCCTTCGTCAGGTTATTCCGGTTTTCGGAAAGCAGGCATTCAGCGGTGGTCAGAATGGTTCCCTGTCCGTCGCTTTCGATGCTGCCCCCTTCGAGCACAAAATTCAGCCGGTTATGGTACTTTACATTTTCGGGAAAAATGTTTTTCTCAAAAAGCTGACGGGTAATCTGGTTATCCAGATTAGCCGGAAATTTCATTCCCCAGCCGTTGAACGTAAAATCAAGCACTACCGGTTTTCCGTCTTCCATCACCGTAATGCCGCCATGATCGCGTGCCCAGGTGTCGTTGGTGGGAATTTCCACACAGGTAATTTTGTCCTGCGGCAAATCCCGGAGTTGTTCACGAACCGAATTTTCATCAGCACAAACAATCAACAATCTTTCACGCTTCACAATTTCGCGTGCAATACCGACGAAACACTCCGAAACCTCATCGAGCATATCGGCCCAGTCGGTGCCGGCATGCGGCCAGGTGAGCTGAACGAAAGACTGGGGTTCCCATTCGGCAGGGAAGCGGATGGAAGAGCCCCCTAAATCCCCCTCAAGGGGGACTTTAAGAGTTTGTGACTTAGTTACTTGTTTCTGGTCTATTTTTCGTAGCATTCTTTAAAATATATTTTATCTTGTCATATACTTATTTGTATTTTTGATCAAATAACCAAATACCAATAACTTATAACGATTTCCTATTTTCCATCCACCTGTTTCCATCTTACGCCATCGTCCACCACTACCTTTTCGG
>CAYWTT010000735.1:0-1818 GCA_964461245.1 uncultured Prolixibacteraceae bacterium
CCCTTTCAGCTTTACGGATAGCCTCCCGGTTCAGTTCGGGCAGTCCGTATATAAAGGAGTGGGTATCGTCTTTCAGTCTGAAATCAGTGCTCAGATCAATGACCTTCAGTCCTTCGGGCAGTGGATGATTTTGCAGAAATGCCTTTGATTTACCATGTCCCTGGCAGAGAAAGATCACCTCTGCCGAGGAGAGGTCGGACAGGTCAGAAAATACCATACCTGTCTCTCCCAGCAGGTCGCTGTGCACTGAAGTCACCGGTTGCCCTGCATGGCTTGCACTCTGTGCAAAAACCACCTCCGCATTCGGGTGATTCAGCAGGATACGGAGCAGTTCCCCTGCAGTGTAACCGGCAGCACCAATGATGCCAATTTTGATTTTTTTCATGCTTATATGAGAAAGCTATTTTTTGTTTACCGCATGGTAAATTTTCATTGCATTCCCCAGGATGGCGGTGAATCCCTTCACTTCTTCACCGGTCCATGCTTTGCTCTCTTCCCCGTAATGACCAAAAGAGGAACTCATCAGGTCGTTGGGGGATTCAATTCCCAGTGTTTCAAACCGGTAAGGGTGAAATCTCAGGAAAACCTTCCCGTTCACATTTTCCTGGGTGCTTTCAAGGAAAGTTTCCATGTTCCGCATGACCGGATCGAGGTATTGTGCTTCATGGAAGAACATGCCGTACCAGTTAGCGATCTGTTCCTTCCAGTACAGTTGCCATTTGGTAAGGGTGTGTTTTTCAAGCAGGTGGTGGGCCTTGATGATGATCAGCGGGGCAGCCGCTTCAAAACCCACTCTTCCCTTGATCCCGATAATGGTGTCGCCCACATGCATATCGCGACCGAGTGCATAAGGAGCCGCCAGTTTCTCCAGAGCCTGGATCGCAGCCGGACCGCTTGCATACTCCTTATCATTGATGGCCTTCAGTTCGCCTCTGGAAAAGGTAAGCGACAATTCCACCGGTTCTGTGGCAATCAGTTGCTTCGGAAAGGCGCTTTCAGGCAACGGCTGAGAGGAGGTCAGTGTCTCCTTGCCTCCGATACTGGTTCCCCAGAGTCCCTGGTTAATGGAATACTGCATTTTCGCAAAATCGTCCTCCACCCCGTGATCACGCAAATATTTAATCTCTGCGTCCCGGCTGAGGGCCAGGTCACGGATGGGGGTGACTATTTTCACGCCCGGTGCCAGCACCTGGAAAGTGAGATCAAAACGAACCTGGTCATTTCCTGCTCCCGTACTACCATGAGCCACATACCCGGCACCGATCTTCTTGGCATATTCGATGATGGCAATGGCCTGAAAAACCCTTTCGGAACTCACGGATATGGGGTAGGTATTGTTGCGCAGCACATTTCCATATACCATGTAACGGATGCACTTCTCGTAGTACTCATCCGTCACGTCAATGGTCACATGCTCCCTGGCTCCCAGGCGGTATGCCTTTTCTTCAATACGGGCCAGGTCGGCTGGCGAAAAGCCTCCCGTGTTGGCAATGGCGGTATAGACTTCGAAACCTTTTTCTTCGGTCAGGTATTTGACGCAAAACGAGGTATCCAGTCCCCCGCTGAAGGCCAGTACTAATTTTTCTTTCATGTTTTCTGCTTTATTAATTTTTCTTTTCTGAACCATTGGATTGTCTTTTGTTTTTGTGGTACATCCGTAAAAGCTCCAGCGCATTTTTGGGATTAAGCTTTTTCATGTAATCGAGCAATGATCGCTTTTTAATTTCGCTGGCTGATCCATTTTTTTCCATTTCCCAGGCAGGATCAAACAACATCCCCGTACAAAGGCACTTGGACCTGTTGGTGCGCGTAAGGATA
>CAYWTT010000736.1:0-1812 GCA_964461245.1 uncultured Prolixibacteraceae bacterium
GGGAACATGGGAACAAAAACCCGGATGCCCATACAAACGGCGGCTGTGAATATCAGCGCATTGCTCAGTTCATTGGAGCTGCTGAAAGAAGCCAGTAAAATGGTGTCACCGGACTTCAGCCCAAGCAAGGTGAGCTTGTCGATGAGCGCAGAGGTGATCTTTCTTAAGGATCTGAGATGAATGATCAGAAACCGGTTCCCCATATGACCGTAAATAACCTCCCCCTCTTCATCCCGGTGAGGCAGGGCAGTATATACCACCTCCCACAGGGTTCCCGGAACGAATGCCATGTCCTTTTCCGGTGCCGATATCTCCTTGTCAAACATCTGAAAACACGCTTTTAGTGAAGACCGGTAAATTCAACATAGATAAAGATACAAAATTTCCAGGCTAATCATTCAGGAAATGCCGGGTTGTTTCAAAATGGATCAGTGGATTGTTCAGCTGATTTCATATGGTAGTCCGTTTTTCAATAATGATTATCCTGGTTTTACCGCTAAAAATGCCGTAAGACGGACAGAGATGACGGAACAGGCCGTTACGATTGATAACCGGGTCCCTCGCGGCTCTTTCGGGAGGGATTGTTAAGGTTGCCTGAACAGCTTTTCCAGCAGTTGACCCTTGAAGGGTTCTGCCAGGGGCAATTGGTGACGGCCGCATACGATGATGTTCCCTTCAATATGATCGATCTTTTGCAGATTGACGATAGTGGTCCGGTGAACCTTCATAAAGGGCAGGTTCTGTAATGTCTCTTCCCAGTGTTTCAAAGTGCCGTGGACAAGAAGCTTTCTGTCGGCCCAATGGATGCATACATAATCCCCACAGGCTTCAACAAACTGGATTTCATCGACAGGTATCTGATATATCCTGCGGTCGGCTCTTACGCTGATCTTTCCGGGAGCGGGCGGGACAGGTCTGGGATTAAACCGTTCCTTTGCTTTGTTTACCGCTTTGCAAAACCTTTCGTAAGAGATGGGTTTCAGCAGGAAATCCACAATTTCCAAATCATATCCGTCGATAGCATACCGGGAATACGCAGTGGTGAAAATCACCATAGGAGGATGGGGCAGGGAACGCAGAAAACTCACTCCCGACATTCCAGGCAGGTTAATATCGAGGAATATCAGGTCAACGGAGTGGTTGTCGAGATATTCCTGTGCCGAGAAAGCATCGCGGAAAGCGGACAGGAAGCTCAATCCGGGGCAACGGCAGATATATTGTTCCAGGATCGATTGTGCCGCGGGTTCGTCTTCAATAACGATACAGTTCATCTCCTGCTGATTAATCCAGATCGATCGTCAGCTCTGTCCTGAAAATATTCTCTCTTTCTTCCAGGTGAAGCGAGTGACGGTTAGGATAAAGCAAATTTAACCGTTTTTCCACATTTTTAATACCAATACCTCCATTCTCTTCATTGCTGGATGGTTCCCGGGGGGCAATGCTGTTTTCCGTTGAGAAACGGAGTTTCCTCCCTTCGAAGTTTATCCTGATCCAGATGTTGCCGGGCTGTTTCCCGATTCCGTGTTTAAAGCAGTTCTCGGCAAAGGGAAGCAACAACAGCGGGGATATCGCGGCCTTTCCGAAATCGCCTTCTGCACTGAAGTTCACCTGGGTAATAGCCGGATCTACCCGCTCTTTTTGCAGGTCAATATAAGTTCTGATCATCTCCACCTCTTTTTCAAGAGGAATGGCATCCGCATCGGTGTCGTAAAGCACATAGCGCAGAAAGTCGGACAACTTCAGGATCACCTCCTGTGTCCGCATGTCGTTTTTTGATGCCATCGAATAGATGGTATTCAGGTTATTAAAAAG
>CAYWTT010000737.1:0-1810 GCA_964461245.1 uncultured Prolixibacteraceae bacterium
TCAGCAGCTACAGCCACTTTAACAGTACCTACAAAGTACAGTAAAGTAGTAGCTCAATGCTGGATTATCTTTCAAACTGCCGATGGTCAGTTGCAAGCGAACAGTAACTATATTGGCACTGTAACCGTTTTCTAAGCGGATTCTTTGATATTGTTGTAAAAAGGTGCTGTCCTTCGGGATGGCACTTTTTTTGTTTATCTACCTACCAAACACACTCTATTTAAACTATATTTGTCTCTGATTTATGATACTTATTTTTGTTTATTTTAGGAGGTGTAAATCATTATAAATCAGGTTTATGTATCTTATTTATAGTTATTAATTATTTGTATCATATTTGCAACATGCTTTCGTAAGTTATTAATATACAACACGAATCACATTTGAAGAAGTGAAATAAGATTTGACACCTATAATTGAAGAAAGAGGCTGCCTCAGTGGAGTGCAGCCTCTTTCTTTTTCTCTATGGTTCGCTATTCTGTCTCGATTTCCAATTTCTTTTCCAATGGCCCGGTTTCCCCCGACTCATTTTTCTGAATTTCAAATTCCCTGACCACCCGCGGTGCATTCATCCGTTTAAGGTCTCTCCCTTCATCAAACTGAAAATTAAAAGTTTCCGCCTCACTCTCTTTCATTTCATTGCGGATAATGATGATTTTCTCCTTCCCACCGCTGAGCTTTTTCTTCTTATAGGAGATGATCCCCGGATCGGTGAGACTGATCACATTTCCCCTGTGCTGATCCATAAAAACCAAAGGTTTTCCGGGCAGACCAGGACGGCGGATCATCCTATCTCCACTCCTGAACCCGGGCCGGTGGATCATTAAATCCTCTTCACCGGGAGAAACCCTCTCCACGTGAACGATTATCTTTTTCCCGCTATCTCCCTCCGTTTCCGTTTCCGTGATGAAAACAGGCTCTTTCAGCCCTTCATGTTTCATTACCATTACCTTTTTGATTTTTTTACCCCCTTCCGGAAATTCTTCAATATTTTCGAACAGGGAATCGATTTCAGCCGAAGCGCAGTTGGAAGTCCAGCTGAACGCTTTGTCACAGCCGGGATGAAACATTTTAATGTCTTTCCCCGATATTACCGTGTCAATTACCTGTTTTTCCCCGTCTTTGACAGTCACGATCATGATGTGAGCACTCTTCTTCTCAACCGGTTCCTGCGAAAAAACCCGTGCCCTGGGTACAAGCAGGATCAGGACAACTGCTGTTAATTCAAATGCGATCTTTTTCATAAAACTATTCTTTTAAAAATGCTATATGAACACAGAAACAGCCTTTTACCGAAAAACCTGGCCCTTATGACCATCTGGGGCGACGACAGTTATTTTCCTGCCCGAAGCATGGATGTGTTCTTTCGAAACTTCGCAAATATTTTCCTGAAGATCCCCGTATTGAGTTGAAAAACATCCATGGAAGCAGGTATATATTCACCCTCCCAGCAGGGAAAGATAAGCCGTCAGATCAGAGCCACTGATAAAACCTTCCTTTTTCCCCACTTCTTTAGGTCAATCCTCCTCCTCATCCTCTCCGGCGAAAAAGAAGGCAGCCCTGACCGCCGGGGGACAGGGTGAATCAAGCCCTTTCACCGCTTTCCAGATAACCTCGTTGAACTTCAGATCATCCACCCTGTCCTCCTGGGTGAAGTCAAAGGTTTCGCTCAACTCCTGCCATGGATTTCTTCCCTTATTCCTTTCACTGAGATCGACCTGGCAAGGTCTTACCCTATAGGGCGGGTGATCGGGAGAAGCATCCATGCACCTCCACAACGGGGTGGCTGCAGCGTCATACTGACTCATGG
>CAYWTT010000738.1:0-1806 GCA_964461245.1 uncultured Prolixibacteraceae bacterium
ACCCGGTAACCCTTGAGACCGATCCCTCTTTCTCCCCCATATACCATATATCGGGTATAGGAGACAAAATCGAGTTCCCTGCTCTGGCCGATATATCCCACATCGAACATGGGGATATAGTTGGAAGTGATCCATTGCGAGGGCAGGGCATGTTTCCGGATCACTTTCGCCTGTTCATCCAGGAAAGAGGATGTTTCTTCGTCGGCAAACCGGCTGTGATCCAGTTGTTGGTGTAGATTCATCCCCCATTGTCCCCTTTTCGGGATGTTGATCTCGTCGAAACTGCTGTAGGTACCGCTCCAAAAATTGTTGCCCCAGGCTTGATTCAGGGCATCAATCGTGCCATACTTGGTTTTGAGCCAATCACGGAAACGTTGATGAGCATCTGCCCCGTAATCGTAAAACTTTCGGGGTTCATTGTCCAGCTGCCATCCGATGATCCGGGAATCCTTTCCATACCTTTCGGCCAATTTTTCCACCATTTTCAGGGAATAGCGGCGGTAATAGCTGCTTGAAAAGGAGGCATGCTGCCGGGAACCATGGTCATAAAGGGTCCCGTCCTCATTAGTACAGAGGATGTCGGGATGTTCCCGGCTCAGCCATACCGGAGGAGTGGCGGTGGATGTGCACATGATCACCTTAATGTTATATTTGGCCGCCAGTTCCACGGAGCGGTCCAGCCAGGAGAAATCATATTCCCCTTCCCGGGGTTCCATCTGGGCCCAGGCAAACTCCGCGAAATGAGTGAATTCGAAACCCATGGAGGCCATTTTCTTGAAATCTCGTTCCCATTGCGAGGAATCCCAGTGTTCGGGATAATAGTAAGCCCCAACGGTGGTCAGTTGTGAAGGGGGAAAAAACTGGTCCCGGGTTTGGGCTATGTTGATCAGGTACAGGAGAAACAGCAGAATGGAGAAAGTGGCTTTTTTCATTGCAAAATTCTTTTATTGTCTTGATGGCTGCAAGTTAGCAAAAAACCGGCAAAGGCAGTTAAAAGCAACCGGCTTTGTGCCGTCCTGTCATAGGAACTGCGTTTCCGGCAGAACAACGGAGATCCCGGGGGATATGATCTTGATCATTATTTCTGAAACTTAAATGCAGTAGGTTCGTGTGGCAATAGCACCCAGCTATTGGGTTTATCAATTCAAACTATTATGAATGCTTCATACCATTTTAATTCCAATCCGCTGGTTCGTTTCCTTCAGAAGCCCGCACGACAATTTACCCGGGAGGATCTGATCCGCTTCATGGAAGCTCATGAGGTCAGGATGTTAAATTTCAGATATGTGGCAGGGGATGGCCGATTAAAAACCTTAAATTTTGTGATAACAGACAAAACCCATTTGGAGGATATCCTGACCTTCGGGGAAAGGGTAGACGGTTCCAGTCTCTTTTCCTTTATGGAACCCGGCAGCAGCGATCTTTATGTGGTGCCGCGATACAGGACGGCGTTCCTGAATCCTTTCTCCGAAGAGCCTGCATTGGAGATACTCTGCTCCTTTCTTGACCACAAAGGGCAGTTGCTGGAGCTGGCGCCGGAGAATATCCTGCAAAAGGCTGTCTGCACTTTCAGGGAGACGACCGGCCTGGATATGAAATTTCTCGGTGAACTAGAATATTATGTCAACAGCAAGGCTACCGGTTTTTTCCAGACCGCTGACCAGCGCGGGTATCACGAATCGGAACCTTTCTCCAAATTTGAAGAAATGAGGAAGGAGGCATTGAAAATGATAGCCTCCTGCGGGGGAAGGATCAAATACGGCCATTCGGAAGTGGGGAATTTTATTAAGGGAGATGAAGCTTTCG
>CAYWTT010000739.1:0-1805 GCA_964461245.1 uncultured Prolixibacteraceae bacterium
GTTTCTCTTTTTCTTCTTCAGTATTTATTTCTTCCTCCAGAATATCCTTCGGTTCGGAAGTATCATCAAAATAAAAACCGAGATCATCATCCTCGGAAAATGTGCCAGGGCCATAATCCTGGTCCCAACAAAATGCTTCATAGTAATGGATCAGAGATTTCAGCAGTTTTGAATACTTGCCCTGCTCCAATCGTATGGCGACCGACTCGGTTGAACCATCCAGTGCCTTCATTGAAATAACAGGTTCAGCTCTTTTCAGATAAAACTGACAGCTTGAAGCAACCTCATCGCCATATTCATCCCATATATGAGCATTCACGGTAAAGGTAAGCTCTTTAATGTGAAGCTGCTTTTTCATCTGATTGCGTTCCGCATGTGGAAAGCATTGAGAGTAAATTTCTTTTGCCAGAGTTCTGACTTCTTCTCTCGAATCCTTTGTGCGGTTTTTCAGCCAGTTCAATTCATTTTCAGTCAGCCGACGGAAAGGTAAATTCATCAACCTGTTTATAGTCATTGATTCGGATTGCTCCGCCGGAGACAACCGAGCACAGTCTTTACAGATGTGAACGGCATGTCCCTTTCCTGAAAAGCTCTCATTTGATTTTTGGAGGCCGCATATTTTGCAGTAATGCCCCTGACGTTTTTTCTTTCCTATTTCCTTCACCTCCACCTTCACGGAGAAGCGCAGCCTGCCGTTCTTCCAATGCCGACACCCTGTGATCCTCCGTCAGCAGCTTCATCTGGCTGATAGCAATGGCATTAAGTTTTTTGAGCCTTTCACCCTGTGGTATGCCATCTCCAATAAATACAGCGTTTAAATTCTCCATATTGGAAAGGCAGACAAGTTGTGAGACATTAGCGTAATCACGAATATTGCCTTTGAGCTCAGGATTGGCGTCACGCCACTGCTTTGCGGTCATACCAAACAAAGCGACATTCAGTACATCGGCTTCGCTTGCATATACTTGGTTGACCTGCTGCGGTGTGAGCTGTGGCGGGATCAGGTTTTCCTTGATGGCGTCCGTGTGAATGCGGTAATTGATTTTTGCAAGATTTCGCTTGATGTCCCAGCCTAACTGTTTGTATTCTTCATCATTCAGGCGCTGGAATTCCTTGATGAGGTAGAGCTTAAACTGGGGAGATACCCAAGAAGCAAATTCAAACGCTATGTCCCTGTGCGCATATGTACCGCCGTATCTACCCGCCTTTGCCATAATGCCGCGGGAATTGGTTTTCTCCGTCCATTGCTTGACCGACAATACGAACCGGTTTAGACCTGCCTCATTTTTAATTCCCTCGAATTCGGGGGAATTAAAATCGGGGTTGTACATTTCTTCCCATATTCCTAAAAACTCAATGGTGTTTTTGTTGCGAAGCCATTTTTCAACCAAGGCCAAACCATTTTCAATATTTTTAACCATATCCGTTAAGGATATTTAGTCTTTTTCATCAAATTCCGCTACTGAAATTTCTGTACCGTCTACTATAATCTTCTTTGCCATCTGCCGCACCTCCTATTTGAATTTCATTATACATATTTTCGTTACCATTTTAAAGCAGTCTTTATGAACGCTACGGATTGATTCCTGCTGTTTTCACAGAAGCTTACATCGACAGCTACGGGCTATCCGATCCCTTGATGCATTAATTATAAAAGTTTTCATCATTCCTCTGATATATGCCGCTTCTTTCACGAACGGAAAAAGCAGAGCTGTCTTGCTCCGCTCAATCGGGTGCATTACTGATCTTTGATCGGGATCAGAGTACTGCCCTTTATGTGGGGGTAGGGATAGACTGCCATAACG
>CAYWTT010000740.1:0-1803 GCA_964461245.1 uncultured Prolixibacteraceae bacterium
CGGAAGTGGTGATGACACAGCACCATTGTCAGGGAAGCCTTGCAGCCGGCGAAAGTGTGGGTATGGGGGCCTATAATATGGACTCTCACCATACGCAGCGTTATATCGATGAGAAGGGGTGTGTAAAAAATGAAGGCGATGTGCAGATTGGTTTACCCAAACCCTATCCGATTAGTTATAAATCGATTACCCCGAAGAAAGCCGAATGCACCAATTTGCTGGTACCGGTTTGTTTGTCGGCTTCACATATTGCTTTTGGCTCCATCCGGATGGAGCCAGTGTTTATGGTGCTGGGCCAGTCGGCCGCAACGGCAGCCTGTCTGGCCATTGACCGGAACATAGCTCTCCAGGATTTACCCTACAACGTATTGCAGACCAATCTTTTAAAACAACATCAGATCCTTCAGTTTCCGGTGAAGAATGATGAATGAGACAGCAAACCAATGAAAAGAAGGAATTTTATTACCACAACGGCGTTGGGATCCTCCATGCTGGCAACGGGAGAATTATTCTCAGCCTTTGCATCTTATCGACCCGCAACGAAAATCGAAGATTCAATCAATCCGATCATCCCGCTTGAACTATTTCCGGATTTTGAGGATGAAATGATTTCTGGTATCCTGACCTTAAACCGGCAATACGGCTTTAAAAGATTCCTGATGGTTGGTCCGTCAAAAGAATACCGGTATTTGGGTTTTCCGGGCATACAGGTTTTCCGTGACCTGGGAACCCAAATCCTGAATGTAAAAAATCAGTTCATCGGAAGCGATATTGAAATTGGATGGTGGTGTACCACAACGATCCGGACAGGAAAGGGTAATTTTCAAAGCATCATAAGGGAAGACGGAAGCATAGCAGAGGAAGCCTGCTGCCCTTTGGATCAGGAATATCGGGATACATTCAGCGACCATGTGGCTGAGGTGGTGAAGATAGCCCGTCCGTTTTGGATTAACTTCGAAGATGATTACCACCTGAATGGCGGATGTTGTTGTCCGCTCCACCTGGATGAATTGGCGAAGAGAGTAAACAAGTACTATTCGCGGGAAGAGCTGTTGCCGGTTCTCAGGGGGAAGACTGCGGAAAACTGTGATTTACAGCAAACATGGAGTGAATTAAAACGGGACTCCTTAGCCGGATTGGCTGCATCGGTACGCGAAAAGGTGGATCGCATTGCGCCGGAAACCCGTCTGTGTCTTTGCCAGTCGGGAGCAAGTGAGCGAGACGGCAATTTTACCGAAGCAGTTACAAAGGCTTTCGCCGGTAAAACCCGCCCGACAGTCCGTGTTTTTGGATCGAGTTATTTTTCTGATGATCCGTTAGATCTCCCTGAAGCCATATTTAATCCGTTATACCAAAGGCAACATCTTCCGGAAAATTTTGAGTTGTTCCATGAATCCGATTCATTTCCTCATACCCGCTTTTTTATGTCGGGGAATAAACTGAAAAGCCTCATGACTGCGGCATTTGCCTACGGACTGGACGATTCACTGTTCTATATCAGTCAATATCTGGAAGATCCTTTGGAAGAAGCAGGTTACCGGGAAATGTACCGGAACGAAGTTAACCGGTTTATGGCGCTAAAGTCAGCCTTGAAAGGATGTTTTGTCGATGGATGTGAGATTCTGCGAAAACCGGGTACCTCCATCAACTGGGTAAATATAACCGGAAGGCATGGGATTCCGCATACCTCGAAAGGAGGAAAGGTAAAACTTGTTTCCGGAGACATGATCAATCATATGGATGATGAAGAAATCACCGGGCTTTTAAAGGGCCGTATTTTTCTGGACGGACAGGCCGCCTTTT
>CAYWTT010000741.1:0-1798 GCA_964461245.1 uncultured Prolixibacteraceae bacterium
GAAATTTAAATACTGATTTTGACACCGAGTGGAAAGAACTTGTTCAGGCAAATTATCAGCCGGGAGAATTTACACAAACGAATGTGAGTGATTACAAAGATGGCTGGGTTTCGAAAATCGGGGTGGCGCCGTTTAAATATAAAAATGCAAATCATGCTGCCCTTTTAATTACAATGGTGAAGGCACAAACCAAAATGAGCTTTGTATTTATCTCAAATACAACGACATATCAAACTGCTTTCGAAGATTTTGCCAGTTCGCTTGAATTCGGTGTTGCCGGTAAAAATATTACACAGCAAAAAAGGTCTGTATCCGATGGAAAATCAAACTCTGTGCAAACTGCAATTTTACCGCCCGTTCAACAGAACTCAAATACCGCTTCCCGGAGTTCGGGCTTTACTTTCACCACTTCAAATTTTGATGATGGCTGGACTTCGACCATTCAAAAAGAATATGTGCTGGTTGAAAAAGGGAATGCACGTGTTTATCTTTTTTATGCCGTTCCTTACAACAGTGATAATTTCACTGGCACAGGTGTGATGGACCGCGATTATTACTGGGACAATTACGTTGCCCCTCAATTCAAAACCACCTCAAAACAGTACAACGATGCAGGTGAGTTTGTCAGTTCATTTCTGCCCAAATATGTTGAAGGTCGGGGAACCGACCCTGTTTCGGGGAAACCAGCTTTTATTGCCATGACATTATCGGTTGCGCCAAATGCAGTTCAGTTAACAGTTGCGTCTTTCCACGATGAGATTTCGTTTCGCCAGGCATTTCCAAAAGCAAACGACCGGTTTGTCTCTGACCTGACCGCGATGAACCGATATAACAAGTTTGCCATCGGAAAATCCGATTTTCAGGGTACATGGCAAAGCGGCGGAAGCCAAATGACCCAATGGTATGATGCTGTAACCGGCAATTACGCAGGAGCAACCATCGCATCAAGCAGCGCAACTTTTCATTTTTATAACGATGGAAGTTACGCCAGTATTCACAATGGCGCTACCGGCGCTGTGGGTGCCATGAATACCTTTCAGCAGGAATATAAAGGAACCTGCACTGTTTCAAACTGGAATATTGTTCTGACCAACCGTTACCAGAGGAATACCTATAATTTCGATGCTCATTTTCAGGCAGTACGCGGTGGGCGATTGTTGTATCTGAATAACAATGCAGGCGAAAATTATCTGCTTGTCAAAATTAAATGAATCCTTTTAAAAGGAATTAATTAAGGCTTTCGTGAAAAATAAGAATCCTTGCTGAGGAAAAGGCAATAATTTCAAAATGAGTTTCAACTATTGTTATAACAATAATTCTTATATCATCAGAAATAGTTATAAATCCCCACTATGGCTTTACTTTCAATGAGTATGTATAATCAGTTTTTGTTATAAAGCCGGTTTTTCAACCGTTAGCGTTTCGAGGAATATTACGAAAAAAAATGATAGCATTTAAGTTATCCTGGATTTAGGATTCAGCGGGTTAAAAAATGTTACATTTTTCGTTGTAGGTGTTTTATTTCCTGCCAATTATTAATTTCTTTCATTCTTGGTGATTCAATGTCATTGTGGAAAATCCGGTCAAAGTGAGCACTGAATACCGGCTCAGAGAGACCTTTTGGGGAAATCGGGAAATGGTCTCGAATAGATTGCGTTAATTTCGGGAAAAACCGCAAGTTTTACTACCGGCAAAAAACAAAAAAAGCCTGAAATCACTGATTTCAAGCACTTTCGTTAATTCTGGTTATCCTTTCAGCTCCCCAGGTAGTCCCGATAGCTATCGGGATTGAACCTCG
>CAYWTT010000742.1:0-1790 GCA_964461245.1 uncultured Prolixibacteraceae bacterium
CGATGAAGCCCGCCGTGGATGGTTGTATCCGGGAACGCTGAATCCGGCAGGTGGTCAGGCTTTCAAGAACAATGAGTGGAATAAATACCGGATTGAATGCATCGGCCAGAATATCCGGACCTGGCTGAATGGCGTTCCTGCTGCATGGTTGATCGATGATATGACTCCCGAAGGTTTTATTTGTTTGCAGGTACATTCAGTTAATGATCTGAGCGATGTCGGGAAGCAAATTCACTGGCGCAATATCCGGATAAAAACCGGGAACCTGAAGCCTTCACTGCCTGACGATATTTTTGTGGTGAACTTGCTGCCCAATAATCTCTCTTATGCAGAAAAAAAACAAGGATGGAAACTCTTGTTTGACGGGAAAACGACCAAAGGATGGCGTGGAGCCGACTTATCCCGTTTCCCGGATAAGGGATGGGAAATAGAAGACGGCGTTTTGAGCGTACTTGCATCAGATGGTGCAGAATCTCAAAACGGGGGCGATATCATCACAAAAAAACAATACGGGGCCTTTGAATTGCAGTGGAGTTTTATGCTCACCGAAGGCGCAAACAGCGGGGTTAAATATTTTGTCGATCTTGGATATAATTCAAAAGCTTCAGCCATTGGCCTCGAATTTCAGTTGCAGGACGATGCCCGTTCCGATGATCCCAGGGAAAGCCATGTACTTGCATCACTGTATGATTTAATCCCTGCGCAATTGCAGCGGGTCAAGTCTGCACGGCAATTGCGCCCTGTCGGAAAGTGGAATACAGCCCGGATTATTGTCCGTCGGGATAATCATGTTGAACATTGGCTAAACGGGATCAAAGTGCTGGAATATACCCGTGGAGATGAAGATTTCAAAACCTTGGTTGCCCATAGTAAATATGCCATATGGCCTGGTTTTGGAATGGCAAAGAAAGGATACATCCTTTTGCAGGATCATGGAAGTAAAGTGTCATTTCGGGATATTAAAATCAAAAATTTAGAATAATGGCTGACATGCGATACAATCGTCTTCTGGTAAAATTCTGGTTAGCATCGATCTATCTTCTTTTGTTTTCTCTTTGTGCATTTGCTCAAGGAATCAGTTTTTATGTCTCACCTTCAGGACAGGATACGAATCCGGGTACGATGGACCAGCCTTTTTCTACATTGAATAAAGCCAAAAAAGCAGTTGAAACAGGTGAAGCCGGTAATTATACAATCCGGATGCGTGGAGGTACCTATTGTTTTGATCGAGGTGTTTTGTTCTGCAATTTGGGTCAGAAGAAAGTGGAAATCGAAAACTATGGCGATGAGAAGGTTGTTTTTTCTGGCGGGGCAAACTTACAAGTTTCTGGTTTTAGCCTGGTAAAAGATAAAGAAATACTAGACCGGTTAAGGCCGGAAGCACGGGGAAAAGTCGTGGAGTTTGATTTGAAAGCAAATGGAATATCCTACGACAGCAGCCTGGTGCAATCCGGGTTTGGACATAAAATCCAACCTTCGGCTTGTATACTGTATTTCAACAAGGAGTTACTGCAAATAGCACGTTGGCCAAATGAAGGTAAATTGTCTATCGGTAAGGTACTTGATTCCGGTTCAAAGCCCCGATGGGATAATCCGCCATACAGGGGCGCTGTTTTTAAGTACGATTTTGCCCGGGCTGAAAATTGGAAGAAAGCCAATGATATTTGGATTTACGGGGTATTCTCAAATGGTTTCTCGGACGATAACCTTAAAGTGGAATCATTTAATATTCATGATAAAACATTAAAAACCGTTCAGCCGCACACGTATGGGGTATTCTGCAACAAAGA
>CAYWTT010000743.1:0-1783 GCA_964461245.1 uncultured Prolixibacteraceae bacterium
AAGGATTTTGTGGATCATACCCGGAATTGGGATCATTAATCAAAAGGCCATTCGCCATGGTATATTCATCTATTATTTCCTGACTGGGATTCACCATTCCGTATGAGGTTTGTGAACCTCCCGTATAGTTCGGGCCGGCAAAGCCTTCGGTACTTTTGCCTAAAGTGGTTCCTCCTACGTGTGGTTTGGCCAGAATTGTCTCAATATTAAAGTTATTTTCTTCATAAAACAGCGTTTCATAGTTGGGAAATAAGTTATATGCGTTCAAATCCATTACTGATTTATAGGTGTTGGCAGCCAAAGTCCATTTCGATTTGTCGTTATTCGGATTGTGCAGGGGACTTGCATTAAACAATTCACACCAACCCTTTAACGTAAGGGCTGCCCCCTTAGTAATTCGGCCTTTCTGGGAGGCACTGACTGGAAGATCCACTGCAATCTCTGCACATTCACGGGTAATAAAGCTGAAGGTTTCATCTGAAGTATTTCTTGCTCTGAAGATGGCATCCCCTTGCTCGGTATAATTCAATACATCTGTAATGATCGGGACTCCGCCATGCCAGGTCCAAAGAAGAGAATAGAAATATGCCCTTAAAAACCGCGCTTCAGCCAACCGCAACTTTTTCCAGTCAGCCGGCAGACTGCTTTTTGTCACTTTATCAACAAATAAATTGCATTTTCGGATGTTGCTGTATTGCCCCCATTGGGTTTCTGCATTTTCCGATGTATACGCTGAAATAGCGTATACATTCCGTGATGTGGTTCCTTCAGCGCCATCCATTGAGTCATCCGAAACGTTTTCCCAAGGATCAAAACGGTTAATTACACTTGGCAAAGCTGCATAAATGTCGTTTAAAAACAAATCTGCCTGATTGGTATCACTCCAAACATAACTATCCGAAATTTGATTTTTGGGAGAAATTTCAAGGAAATCTTCACAGGAAATGATTCCCATACAGATGATAATGATGACAGCTAATTTCCCGGTGTTAGAAGATATGCTTATTTTTTTCATAATGCCCTTATGTTACCAATGTTTACTAAAATGTTATATTAACTCCGATAGAGTAGACCGTTTGCTGGGGATAATCCCACGATTGTGTGTTGTTCATCTCCGGGTCAAAATTGATGACGCTGGTCCAGGTAAACAGATTCTGACCTGAGAGGTAAATATTCGCATTTTTTGCCCCCACCTTACCGCATATGGTGGATGGAATGGCATAATGAAGGGTGGCATTTTTCAACCTCAGATAACTGGTATTTTCAACCCACCATGTGGATGCCTGCAAATTATTGGTGGTTTGTCCGGCTACCAGACGGGGATATCTTGCATCGGTATTATCTGTGGTCCAATTGTCCAAATGGGAGACGTATGCTGCTCTGTTTCCCCAAAAGGGCCAGGCTCCCGCGCCGTAAATCATGAAATTGGCGTTCGCTGCTCCCTGAAATAGCAAATTCAGGCGCAAATTCTTGTAACGGATTTCTGGAGAAATTCCATACACAATTTCGGGAATTTTTGACTTTCCGATCTGAACCAAATCATTATTGTCAATTTTTCCGTCTTTTACCACATCTTCATAACGAAGATCTCCGGGCTGTACCTTTCCCCAGGGTTGAGTGGCTATTGTGGGTTTCAGGCTGCCATCACTGTTAAAATCTTCAGCTTCAAAGTAACCCATAGCCCGGTATCCAAAGATCACTCCGAGAGGTCGCCCTGTTAACCTTCTGCTTGGGTTATCGTATGTCGCGGATGTTTCATAAATCTGCAACAATTTGTTTCTGG
>CAYWTT010000744.1:0-1779 GCA_964461245.1 uncultured Prolixibacteraceae bacterium
TGTTCCAACCTTGCCCCGGGTGTATTGAAGTCGGGATTTTCCAGGGTAACCTGACTTTTAAGGTTCATAACCGTCATGATAAGGGCTTCCCCGCCAGGCCTGAGCACCCGGTAAATTTCATCGATGGCACGCGGTTCATCTTCCACGTGGCCCAGCACATGGGAACAGATGACCAGGTCAAAACTCCGGTCCGGGAATGGAAGTTGCATGATGTCGGCCACCACATCCGCCAGTGCGGGATTAATATCAACCGATACATATCCTTTCCGGCTGGCCGATCTTTTCAACCGCTTCCGGATGATCCATTCCGGAGCAAAATGGAGGATATGCATCTCCTTTCTGAACACCCGGGTTTCCCTTTCCAGGTAACATAGCAGGACCCTTGTTCTCTCAAGTGAATGGCACCAGGGACAGAGGGCTGATTCCCGGGGTATATTCCCGTATGGCAGAAACCGGCTGAAGGTCTTGCCGCAGCAGTTACAGTAAAATTTGTCGCCCGGGTATGCAAGGCTTTTCAGGCGCATTCCCCACATCAGCAGGTTAATGCGCTGCCTTTCCGGTAAGAGTTTCCTGGCAAGGGTTCTGATCATTTTCTTTTGATAATGTTTTTATTTAGAGCTGCTTTCATCATATAGTACAGGTATTCCCCCCTGATGTTTCCGGAAGCAGAACGGCCGTTTTCCATCGGTATCCGGTGCAGATGAGCCGGAAATCCCTCTTTTTTCAATCCTGAAACACCAAAGGTGAGGTCGGCCGGTCCTTGAGGCCTGTAAATCCGATGGAAAAATTCAGCAGAGACCCCTTCATCCGAGAAGGGAAAAGAGAACAGGGCCGGAGCCACACCAAAGCTCTTTTCCAGGTATTGAAGACTTTGGTAAGTTTGTCGTATCTGCTCTTCGGGAGCAAGGTTTTTATAGGAAGGGTGGTCTACACTGTGCGCACCGATAATAAATCCTTGCTGCTGAAGCTCCCTGATGTCCTTTTCATTCATGTAGACTTCGCGGTTGTCGGTATAGGTCCTGAAACTGACCTCAAGAATCGGTGCAATTTCATCCAGAACGGCTTTCCGGGGGTAGTCGACCGACAACAGCCTGTGCCGGGGATCCCCTTTTTCGATGCCGTAATTATCCAGGATCCGGTTAAATCTGACCCGTATTTCAGTATGCAGAGATTCTGTTTTTTCGATCAGCAGGGAGGCTTTATACCGGAAAAAGAGGTCTTTGTTCCCAATAAAACCGCTATTGATAAAGAAAGTGGCGGGTATTCCCTTTTGTATTAAAAGCGGAGCAACTACTGTGACCATCTCTTTGAGCCCGTCATCAAAAGAGAGGTGAAATGAAGGTCTTTCCCACCTTGTTTGGTTTATGGTTTTCTGCATGACCTCCCGGGCATCCACCGGACGGAAATATTTCAGGAAAAAAGCCAGGTCGGCTTTGAAAGTCGCCACATTCCTGATTTTAAGCACGTGACGTAAATGAGGCAGCTGAGTGTCGGATACTGAATGATAAAATGGCTGAATCAGCTTCTGCCCGGTCACGGAAATCATTTGTTGCAAAGAGATGAACCGGGCTGCCGGACCGGTCAGGGTGCGTATGATCTTTCCGGGGTTCATGAATTCATATCTCTTTTTTGAATATTTTCAATGGCCAGGGAAGCCGGTTCAGGGAAATCATACGGTAATATTCTTTCTGGGCACCATAACTCTCAAAGAAGTTGTCCACTCCCTCCACAGCCGATCCCTCAAAATCAAATAGCACCGGCTGCCCGGCATGCTCCCTG
>CAYWTT010000745.1:0-1778 GCA_964461245.1 uncultured Prolixibacteraceae bacterium
GATTCCGTGTGTTTTCAATTCATTGTAAGCCTGCATAACCGTATCGCGACTCAGGCTGTATGCTGCACAAATCTGATTGATGGAAGGTGCTTTGTCTCCTTTCTTCAGGGATTTCTTTTCAATGGCCCTTTTTACGGAGGATATAATCTGACGGTATTTGGGAACGTCGGATTTGGGATCAAAATGAATGATATTTCGCGGCATCAGTCAGGTTTATAATCTGTTGACTACATAGTGAAAGATTGCCGGTTTTCAAAGCAAATCCTTTAAGGCAATCGATGCCAAAAAATACGACTAAATTTCGGCATTAACAATATAAAGAGGTGCAATTTTTTATTTCCCAATTAATATTTACATTTGAGAGCAATTATCCGGGAACAAGGAGGATAAGCATGGAAAAGATTCATTATCCGATGATGATCGGATATGGGTGTTTGAATTGTCAAAGCTAACTTATGGGAAAATGAAAACAATAATTGAACTTTTTGAGACAAGTGTGGACAAATTCTCCGAAAAGATTTACCTGTGGGAAAAAAGAGGAGAAAAATACGAGGGAACTACTTACCGGGAAACCCGCAATGAGGTAATGCGTTTTGCAGCAGGTTTGTTGAAACTTGGTTTGCAAAAGGGTGACCGTGTTGGATTGATCTCCGAAGGTCGCAATGCTTGGGTAATTTGTGAATTGGGAATTCTGTATGCCGGAGGGATCAATGTTCCTCTTTCCGTAAAACTGGATGCACAGAATGAGCTCACTTTCAGGATGAAGCATTCAGGTGCCCGTATGCTTATCGTTTCGGGAATCCAGGCTCCCAAGGCTGAGGAGGTCAGGGCACTGCTTCCAGAACTGGAAACGGTCATTTACCTGGATGGAAAGGAAAATCCCGGGAAAGGGGATGTTTCTTATGAAGAGGTAAAAATAATGGGTGATGAACTGCTCAGGAAAGAACCGGAAAAACTGGATGCCATCTGGAAAAATATTCAACCCGGAGATATTGCCAATATCAGTTACACTTCCGGGACAACAGCCGATCCAAAGGGTATCATGCTGTCACAGCTTAATTATGCTGCCAACACGGTGCAGGCCAATACGTTGATGAAGATCGACCACACCTGGAGAACCCTTGCCTTACTTCCGTGGGATCACTCTTTCGCACATACGGCCTGTCTCTACTGTTTCATGTACAATGGAGCATCGGTAGCTTCGGTCGAACAGGGCAAAACGGCCATGGAAGCTCTCAGGAACGTGCCTAAGAATATCATGGAAATAAAGCCTCATGTGATGATGAGTGTTCCCGCACTGGCCAAAAATTTCCGGAAGAACATCGAAGCAGGTATTCAGAAGAAGGGAGGTTTCACAGTCGGGCTTTTCAATTTTGCCATGAAGGTAGCCTATGCCTATAACGGGATCGGATGGGACAAGGGAAAAGGATTCCGGATTCTGCTTAAACCGCTGATGGCGCTGTTCGACAAGATCCTGTTCAGCAAGATCCGTGAAAATTTTGGCGGGGAAATGAAGTTCTTCATCGGAGGAGGAGCCCTGCTGGATACGGAGCTGCAACGTTTTTTCTATGCCATCGGGATTCCGATGTGCCAGGGATACGGGCTTTCGGAATCATCACCCGTGATTTCCAGCAATGCCCTCCATGCTATCAAATTCGGATCTTCCGGTAAACTGGTCAAATATATGGATCTGAAAATTATGGATCTGGATGGTAAAGAACTGCCACTGGGCGAAAAGGGAGAGATTGTGATCAGGGGTGACAATGTAATGGCCGGTT
>CAYWTT010000746.1:0-1777 GCA_964461245.1 uncultured Prolixibacteraceae bacterium
TGTGATTCTTACCCGGGGAGTCACTACCCAACGTTGGACCTTTATCATTGGCCGGGACGGACTGATAAAATATATCAACCGCCAGGTGGATGCCGAAAATGATTATAAAGCAGTGCTGGAGGCACTGGGAGATAAGTAGGCAGCAACAGGAGGCAGCGGCATTAGGCACCCCCTATTCCTTCCCCAGGTGTCGGTGGAGGATTTCGTAGAATTCAGGGAAATAACCGGCACTGCTGGCGATGATCTCACCTCCGTGGAGCCAGTTCTCACCTCCGTTGAAGTCGGTCACGATACCGCCGGCCTGTTGAATGATCAAAGCTCCGGCAGCCACATCCCAGGGGTGCAGGGAGTGTTCGAAGAAAGCGTCAAAACGTCCGGCAGCCACATAGGAGAGGTCAGCAGCCGCTGATCCGGTCCGCCGTAAGCCGCGTGTTTTGTTCATCAGTTCAGCCAGGGCTGCAGTATACTGTTTTACCTTTTCAAAATCATAATAGGGGAAACCGGTACCGATCAGGGTATCGACTGAATGGACCGATCCGGAGACCCTGATCTCTTTCCCGTTCATAAAGGCTTTTCCTCCCTTTGTGGCATAAAACATCTCATCTTGCCCGAGTTCATAAACCACGCCTAACACCACTTCCCCCTTTTCAGCCAGTCCGATGCTTACCGAGCAGGGGTAAATACCGTGGATGAAATTGGTCGTTCCGTCGAGTGGATCAATAATCCACATCAGCTCTTCTCCCGAGTTTCCGGCAGTTCCTTCCTCGGTAATAAATCCGGCACCCGGGGTTAGCTTTCTCAAGGCTTCCACGATCATCCTCTCTGAGTTCTTGTCGACATAAGTAACAAGACTGGCCGGGCTTTTGGTCTCCACATCCGACGCTTTGACTTTTACCTTTTCGGTCCGGATAAAATCACCGGCAGATTGTGCAATCTGCCGGACCTGGTCACATAATTTCTGAAATTCCATATAGTTAATTTAAAACATCAATCTGTCACTATTTCTCCTGAAACATTCCCGTCAGGGAGTACAGACAGAAGCTTCACCCGCTTCAGGTTGTTGATGAATTCAGGCTGAAACCTGCTTTCCACACGGATATAATTGTCTGTAAAACCTTCCATGCGATCTCTGCCAGTGTCCTCTTCAAATAAAACAATCCGGACCGAATCCAGGTTCCGGGTGTAAAAAGATCTCAGTTTCTTTTCCGACAGGTTAATATATTGCTGTGTACGGAGTTTTCTAATTTCCAGGGGCACCTTGAAAGAAATTTTCAGAGCCTGGGTACCGCTTCTCTCTGAATAGGGAAAAGCATGAAGCCGGGAAATCTCCAGGCTGTTTATAAAGTCATACGATTCGCGGAACAAGGCTTCTGTTTCGCCGTTGCTTCCTGCAATCACGTCAACGCCGATGAAGGCGTGAGGCATTTTTTCACGGATAGCGGAAATCCGGGAGGAAAACAGTCCGGTGGTATATCTTCGTTTCATCAGGTCCAATACCTCATCCGATCCCGATTGAAGCGGAATATGGAAGTGGGGCATGATCACCCGGGAGGAGGCTGCCATTGAAATGATTTCATCGGTCAGCAGATTAGGCTCAATCGAACCCATCCTGAGGCGTTCCAGACCTTCTACTTTTTCAAGTGCAGCCAGCAGTTCCGTAAAACTCTCCCCGCTTGATCTGCCAAAGTCGCCGATGTTGACACCGGTCAGGACAATTTCTCTGTATCCCCGCCGAACAGCCTTCACCGCTTCCTTTATCGTATTTTCTATGGTGTCG
>CAYWTT010000747.1:0-1770 GCA_964461245.1 uncultured Prolixibacteraceae bacterium
GGTGGTATCTTTCTCCCGGGCCAGCGATTCATATAACCGGTTTCCCTCCCCTTTCCATACCGAGAAAAATACCACCAGGGTACACATGGTTCCGTAAACCAGCACCGAAGGAGTCCCGGCTGACCAATGTAAAACGGCAACCGTGCTGAAAGTCAGGAAATGGAAAATTTTACGTGTGTAACCGGTTTTCATTCCCCCGGCTTTCATTTGCCCCGCAATCCATAGAGAGGCATACGACCAAACCAGTCCGGCAGGGCCGATGGTCAGGATCACTCTCCAGGAAGGAAAATTATCCACAAAAAATGCGGTCAAACCTGTGTTTGAAGAATCCATGCAGACAGAGAAAAAGAGTTTCAAAACGAAAATAAAAATAAAATGGAATCTGGAATAAAAAAACGATTCCAGTATGGAAAGGGAAAACAGAAAGGAAAACTATGTAATTTTATGTTTTGAAACACGAAGTCCAACTTGTTATTCAATTGCCATGAATGATATTATAGCCAGAATCCGGGAAGAACTCACAAGTAAAAGCGATGAAAAAAGCAGGGTGAGCGGTGAGCGGTTTTTCAGGGAAGAAATCAGGTTATATGGGATGAAGGCATCCACCTTACGGCAGATCGCTGTCAATGGATGGAATGAAATTAAATATCTGCCCAGTAATGAAGTTTACATGCTTTGCGAGGAGTTTTGGAAAAGCGGCTATTTCGAGGAGTCGGCCATTGCCTGTGAATGGTCCTATGCAGTAAGGAAGCAATATAAGAGGGAGGATTTTCTCCTTTTTGAAAAATGGGTAAGCCTGTATGTGTCGAATTGGGCATCCTGCGACACCCTATGCAACCATACGGTAGGAGAAATGGTTATGAAGTATCCGGAATTCCTGGCCAACCTGAAAGAATGGACCCGGTCACCCAACCGCTGGATGCGCAGGGCTGCCGCTGTTACCCTGATCATTCCGGCAAGAAAAGGGCTTTTTTTAAACGATATTTTTGAAATAGCCATGCTGATGCTTACCGACCGGGACGACATGGTACAAAAGGGATATGGCTGGATGCTGAAAGCCGCAAGCGAAGCCCACCGGGATGAAGTTTTCACCTTTGTTATGGATCATAAAAAAGAGATGCCCCGTACCGCCCTCCGATATGCGATCGAAAAAATGCCGGAAGAGCTAAAAAAAGCTGCCATGGCAAAATAAAGGCCATTGAATGAGAAAAAATGAGCTGACCAATCAGCTTTCAGGTTTTTATCCCTGTCCGGTTCCCGGTATTTACTGAGGAACATCCTTAACGGTTTAACTACGGGTGGACTAGCTTATCACCCGTATCTCCGACCACAATTTTCTTCCAGTTATCGGGGTATCCCGGAAAAGCAGGAGAAGGAGGAAAATCCCACCTGTTGCGGATAAAACGGCCCTCTTTCTCCGGTTTTACATTGCCATCGAGATATTTGATCAGTAAAAAGTCACCCAGTTCTTTCCACCGGGAAACGGTCGTCTGGGCCATATTCCCTGAGAAATCGGTCAGAAACTCACGTGCTCCGACCGGATCTGTTTTCCAGAATTCAGCTGCCGCTTCATCAACGGCCGGCGTAAAAGCAGCATATTTATCCTCCAGTTCCTTTTGTGTCTTCCGGATATCGCCAATTACTCTGTCATAAAAAAGATAGGCAAAATGGGCCACCCTGTTGAAAATCCAGAATGCAGAATTATCGGACCAGGTGAGCATATCACCGTTCCCTTCCGCGTAAACCTCGGGCACCCGGTTGATGCCGCAG
>CAYWTT010000748.1:0-1767 GCA_964461245.1 uncultured Prolixibacteraceae bacterium
CATCGGGTGAGTATACATCGAGGGGAAAACGGATCATTGAACATACTCCTTTGGGAAAACTGGGCAGTCCCGAAGATCTCGTTTCAACAGTTTTCTGGCTGCTTTCCGATGCTTCCTCTTTTGTTACAGGCGCGGTTATTCCCGTTGACGGAGGATTTTCAGCCTATTGCGGTATTTAAACTGAGATTAAACTTTTGTCAAATAAGTCTTATGGAGATCGTTATCATTGATTCCGGGTACAAATCGTACGATTTTGAACATAATCTTTTTGAAAAGAAAGGATATAGCCTGAAAATCTTTCCTACCTATAAAGGCGACCCCGACGATAAAAAGGAATTTGCAAAAAATGCGGTTGGAATCCTTGTCAGGCATACAAAAATCGACGGAGCTTTCCTTAAAGGACTGAAAAATTTAAGGGCTGTTGTACGGTATGGAGTGGGATTTGATAATGTGGATATCGGGGCCTGTACCCGATCTGGAATTAAAGTAGCCAATGTGCAGGGGTATGCAAACCATTCGGTATCAGACCATGCTCTGGCATTACTTATGGTTTGCGCCCGGGCATTGTGGAATTCAAAGGAACAGTTGCTTCATGGTTTTGCTGCACCTCCGGTTCCCGACATCTTTGAACTGAACGGCAAAACGGCAGGTGTGATCGGGATCGGACGGATAGGCAGCGAATTCTGCAGGAAAATATCTCCCTTGTTTAAACAGGTCTTGGCCTGCGATCCTTACAAATCTGAATCACATTTTAAGGAATTGGCGGTGAGGCGGGTTGAATTAAATGAACTGTTGGAAAAGTCGGACGTGATCAGCTTGCACTGCAACCTGACAGATGAAACAAAGCACATGCTGGATAAGGAGGCATTTTTAAAAATGAAGCAAAAGCCGGTAATCCTCAATACAGCCAGAGGAGAAATTATTTATGAAAAGGCGTTGCTGGAGGCACTGGATTCAGCAAAAATTCACAGTGCCGGACTGGATGTTTATGAAGATGAACCAATTACCGAAAATCAGAATGAACTGATAAATCACCCCCGGATAATTTGTTCCGGGCATTACGCCTGGTATTCCGACCATGCGGCAAAGGAACTCCAGCAAAGGGCGGCTCTCAATCTGTTCAGATTGCTTGCAAACGAAACGGTTGAAGATTGTCTGAATCCCTGATCACTTTTAAAACTGAAAGAAAACAACTGAACCAAAAATTGATCTATACAGAATGAAAATACAACTGCTTATTGTTCTCAGCCTGATCTTTTCTTTTTCCTATGGAAAAGATGTTAATGTTATGAATTTCGGAGCAGTCCAGGATGGAAAAACACTTACCACAAAAGCCATTCAGAAAGCGGTTGATGAATGTTCCCTTTCCGGAGGAGGCACGGTCACCATACCGGCCGGGATCTATCTGACCCATACGATTTTTTTAAAAAACGATGTAAATCTCCATATCCAGAAAGGGGCCACCATTCTTGGAGATACGGACCCCGGTGCCTTCAGGGGGGCCGTGGTTTATGGCGATAATATCCGGAATGCCGCAATCACCGGTTTTGGAATAATCAACGGTCAGGGATTTAAGAAGCATTTCCCGAAAACCGGTCCCAGGCATAATGACATCTTTTTATGGCAGTGCCAAAACATCATTGTCGAAGGGGTAACCCTGCTCAATTCACCTGGCTGGGTATTCCGGATCAGGGAATGCGACGGGATCCAGGTCAGGGGAATTAGGATATATTCATTTTCAAATTGGAACAACGACGGGATAGATAT
>CAYWTT010000749.1:0-1764 GCA_964461245.1 uncultured Prolixibacteraceae bacterium
CGGGCTGCCACAATCGATCAGTTGCAGATATGGGCCGACAGAATACAGGTTCCCATTGTCAGACAAAAGATGAATTCCGATCCTGCTTCCATAGCATTCGATACCCTGAAATCAGCCAAAGCCAACGGGTATGATGTGGTGATCATCGACACTGCCGGACGGCTCCATAACAAGATCAACCTGATGAACGAACTGACCAAGATCAGAAACGTAATGCAGAAAGTGGTCCCGGATGCCCCGCATGAAGTGCTGCTGATACTCGACGGTTCCACCGGACAAAACGCATTTGAGCAGGCCCGGCAATTTGTCAAAGCTACCGACGTGACCGCACTGGCCCTTACCAAACTGGACGGCACAGCCAAAGGAGGCGTCGTTATCGGGATATCCGACCAATTTAAAATTCCGGTGAAGTACATCGGGATCGGCGAAAAAATGAGCGACCTTCAGATTTTCGACCGGAAAGAGTTCGTGAACTCGCTCTTCTCCTGAAGGGGCAGGGAGCAAGGAGCAAAGAGTAAAGAGCAAGGAGCAAGGAGCACCCCAGAAGCAAATGACGCCATAGGCAAATGACCACACGACAACGCGCGTGCGGGACCGCATACCGGCGTTTGCCAGGTAGCGGAATGACTATGAATGATGCGTAAGCCAATGGCTTTAAAATTGAAATTTTAAATTTCCGGTTATGTTGAATGATTTGAAAGAGGCAGTATGTAAAGCCAACCTTGATCTGGTGAAGCATGGGTTGGTGATATTTACCTGGGGTAATGTCAGTGGGATTGACCGGGAAAAAGGACTCGTGGTGATTAAACCCAGTGGTGTTGCTTACGACGAAATGAAGTCAGATGACATGGTCGTGGTTGATATGGAAGGGGATGTTGTGGAAGGGAAGCTGAAGCCGTCAAGTGATACCCCCACCCATCTTGTGCTTTACAAAGCCTTCCCCGCTTTGGGCGGAATTGTCCATACCCACTCATCCTGGGCCACTTCCTGGGCACAGGCCGGAAAAGCCATTCCCGCACTGGGAACAACCCATGCCGATTACTTTTACGGTTCGGTACCCTGCACCCGCAAACTGACGGAAAAGGAGATCACCACGGCGTATGAGCTGGAAACAGGGAATGTGATCGTGGAAACCTTTGCCGGGCTGGATCCCGTGGCTGTTCCCGGCGTGCTGGTCAACAACCATGCGCCGTTTTCCTGGGGTAAAGATCCCCAAGAGGCTGTCCACAATGCCAAGGTACTCGAAGAGGTGGCCATGATGGCTTTCCATGCCCTCAGGATCAATCCTTCAGCCACCATTGACCAATATCTGCTCGATAAGCACTATTTCCGCAAGCACGGGAAGGATGCCTATTACGGACAGAAATAGGCAGGCTGTATCATTCCGTCAGGCTGAACCTGTACACGGTAGTCTGCTGGTATTTCTCCCCCGGCTCCAGAATCACCGAAGGGAATGAGGGTTGATTGATGGAATCGGGATAATGCTGGGTTTCTAGTGCTATTCCCGAAAAACTTCCGAAGCACTTTTTGCCATTGATTTTCATCTCCGGGATCCAGTAACCGGTGTAAAGCTGGATGCCCGGCTGTGTAGTGAAAATCTCCACCTGCCTTCCTGTGGTCTTTTCTTTCAGACAGGCTGCGAAAGTCAGGTCGTCGTCTTCGTTGTCGAGTACAAAATTGTCGTCATATCCCTGCGGAAGCGTGGCCATATCCTGACGGATAGGCTTGAAAGAAGTGAAATCGTAAGGTGTATTTGCTACGGGG
>CAYWTT010000750.1:0-1760 GCA_964461245.1 uncultured Prolixibacteraceae bacterium
TGGGCTGTCAGCGGATCGTTGAAAATCTCCTCATTGAATCCGGAGAAGTCACCTTTCTCGACCAGAAAGTCATCACTGCAACCCGTTACAAATGCCAGCCACATCAAGGCCGGTATACTGATTCTAAATATTATATTTCTCATGGTTGTAAACTGTTAAGGATTAAAATGAAAGGTTAAGACCAAGTGAAATAATTCTCAGATTCGGGAAGGCTCCATAGTTGCTGTTGATATCCATGAATTTCCCCGGTAGAGGATTGTAGAAACTGAGCAGGTTCGTACCTGTGACCGAAAAACGGCAACCGTCGATACCGATGCTTTTCACCATCTGGGAGGGCAATGAATACCCCAGGGTCATATTTCTCAGCGCCATACGGAAGGAGCTGATCTGCCAGAAAGTAGAGGTTTTGTCATTGAAGGTGTTCCAGAACATATTAGGATACCTACCGTCTTCATTGGCAACCCCGATCACTTCATTTCCGTTGGTGTCGGTCATCCCGGCTGAAAACATGTCGCTCCAGAACGCAGGTACATTCATATAATCAGCCCTGTTTGTATTCACATACCGGATAGCTGAGGAAACTTCAGAGAACCCTCCCCAAGAAGCACCGATTAATGCACTCAGGTTGAATCCCTTCCAATCGCCACCAAAATTCAGGGTAAATCCATACGGATTGCTTGTTTTTTTGGATAGCCGGATCATATCCTTGTCATCGATGATCCCGTCGGGACCCTGGTAGGAGCCATCAGTATTCATCGTTCCACGCACATCCCGGTAATACAGCATGCCGGGTTTCAGTTCCGCCACTGCCGTATTGAATACATTGGTTATCCCGTATTCCTGTACGTAATTGTCAATGTCGGACTGGGAACGGAACATGCCCAGACAGTCATACCCCCAGGTGCCCATGTCAACCGGGCCATCCGGGTATACATCATTGTAATCAAAAATCTGTGGCCAGTCTTTCTTGCGGTAACGGGCATCACTCCATCCCGTATTGAATTTCACAAAGTAATTCAAATCATTCCCGATCTTGTCTCTCCAGCCCAATGAAAGTTCAATCCCGTAAGCATCGATGGCATCAAAATTTTCAGCAGCTAGGTTCCCTCCAATGGTAACCGGGACCAGGGCATCCCTCTGGACCAGCAGATTCTTGTTTTTGTCCAAAAATGCATCCATTGTGGCAGACAGCCTGTTTTTCAGGAATTTCATATCGACACCCACGTTGTATTTGGTGTCATCATCCCAGGTGGCATCCGGATTGGGAGCAGCTTCCATTTTCAAGCCCCATCCCATGTTCTGGGAGGTGCTGGTCCCGAACACGGCTCCTTTGTTGTTCTGGTAAGTGTATCGCTGCCGCCATAGCCAGGCCTTGGTATTGTCCTTTCCCAGGAATCCCAGTGAAGCCCTGATCTTCAGAAAATCCATCCAGTTTACATTGAAAAATTGTTCTTCCGAAACCACCCACCCGGCCGAGAAGGAGGGGAAAGTACCCCAGTAATGTTCCGGAGCAAACTTGGTGGAAGCATCAGACCGGATAAGGAACTCGAACAGATATTTGTCCGCAAAGGAATAATTGAAGCGGCCGATATAGGACATCATTCCCGATTCGGTACGGGTAGTTTCTCCGTCAGCAGTACCGGTGGCGGTATTCGATTGTCCGTTGGTGAAGGATAATACGTCATCTTTATAATAACGGACCTTTTCATATTCGGATTCAGATCGTTCCACCGAATAAAGGGCGCTTACGGCATGTTTGC
>CAYWTT010000751.1:0-1745 GCA_964461245.1 uncultured Prolixibacteraceae bacterium
AAAACCCAGGTTGCGGGGTTTTGCATATTCTTTCATAAATACAGAATCAGGTACGGGAGCAGCGAGAAGCGAAACCACTTTGGCGGACACCTGAGATACCGGAATAGATGCAGTTTCCTTTTCTGTTTCCGAAGCATTCCGTACAGGTGCAGCTACCATTTCCGACTTATCTTTATCAGCAGACATGTATCTGGCAGCAATCTCATAGGATTTTTCTACCAGTGCAAGTTGCTCTTCCGCTTCGTTTTTCTCCTGAAGCTGTCGCTCCAGTTCCCCGATGCGTTCTTCCAACTCAGTCTGTTCCTGACCGTTTGCTTCGGGTTCAGGCTCTTTATAGAAACTCCCCAATTGCCGGTTGATGTCCTGATACTGACCGGCAGATGAGTGGAAAGCACTGGTTCGGCTGTTTCCTGAACTGTTTTTTATACGTGAAGATTCAGGAGTGTTTTCAGTAAGTTTAGGGGCTTTAGGAGTTTCAATTTTTCCAGATGATACCTTCTCTTCCGGTGTTTCATCACCTAACATAAAAGCAAAATCCTGCAGGGAGCGCATCTTTTCCTGCTGCTTTGCCCTCATTGCTTCCTGCCGGTAGGCATCCCGCTTGTCGGCTACAATTCCACTTTTCTTTGGTGTGGGCAGGTTGGTATTAAAGGTATCGCCGGTTTCTTCACTTTTGTCGCCTGACGGTGCAAAAATGAACCACATACTAACAGCAAACAGCAGGAAGAAAAGGGGAAAAATCACAATTTTCTTCCTTTTTTGTAACTGCTTGGGCGAAAGCGGCTTTTTTTCTTTCGCCGCAAGCTTTTCCCCGTTGTTATTCTCTTTTTCCTTCATAATAAATTTCATTTGATGGTTTTAAACTATCCACATTGTTCCGTCTGTTCCTTAATTCCAGTTGCAGGCCTTCGATATGCTTGAAGTTCAGCTTCTCTTTTTCATCATGTCCGAAATTGAATAGGGACGAAAATGTGATGTAAAGCGATAGCCCTGCAAAAAGAAAAAGAAGGGTAAGTATTACGGTAAGCCTTTTACCGGGAGGAATCCTCCCGCACCACAGCCGGAGACGGTTTTCCAACTGTTCTCCAATGGCAGTTAATTTCTTTCGTTTTTTTGCCATAATACTTTACCGGTCCAAAACGCGGATGTCTTTGTTTTCAAGTATCTCGAATTTCTCAATGGTAAACCCGTGAGGGTTATTATCGCTCCTCACCGAGTTAATCAGGTTGCAGCTGGTAACCAGTGAGCGTTCGGTTACATTGCTCGACCGAATAATTCGTTGCCGGGCATAGGTAACAGCCGTGTATGGATAACCGGAAAAGTTGCATGCCACGCTGTCCACCTGCAAAACCTGCTGGATATTCCCTGCGACCACCCGGTTGAAGTACCCTTTTTCCTGCATGTCCTGATAATAGTTATAGGCACTTTTGTCGGCAAGGAAGAGTGCGCGGGTAATGTTAGTTTCAATAGCCTCACGGTCGGGAGAAAGAGTAAAGAACAGCTCATGAAAGCGGGTCACATGGTCACGCGCCTCCACCGGTCGGTTCTGGTCCATATCCTGGGAGAGCGCTAGCATGAGCGATTTTCCCTGGTCGAGTACATATATTTTCTGCCTTTGCGCTTCGGCATAACTGAAAGCATTCCATACCGAATAAACCGTTATCCCAGTGCAGAGGCAGATAAACACAAGGGCGAAAAACCGGATTTGCCGAAATGATGTTTCTATATTTTTCAAACTTTTAAAC
>CAYWTT010000752.1:0-1745 GCA_964461245.1 uncultured Prolixibacteraceae bacterium
GGGTCCAGGTTTCGGGATTGTTCAGTTTCCCTGAAAGATGGGAAACGGGGCTGATGGCAGTTGATTCAAAACGGGCTTTCACCTCGCCCCTCAGGGTTTGGATTTCAACCGCAACTTTGATTCCCTCTTTATGCCCTGATAAATAGAGGTCGGCATTGAAATTTCCGTCTGCCCGGGCATCCACAGCCACCCTCCGGATATTTTCCGGGGGTTTGGCTTCGAGGTAAACAGGCCGGAAAATGCCGCCGAAGACCCAATAGTCGGCCTGTCGTTCGGCATGGGTAATTCCCTTGTTTTCTGATTGCTTTTTAACCTGCACCTCAAGCCTGTTTTCCCTTCCAAACCTGACCAGTTTATCAACAGGAAAGCGGAAGCGGTAGAATGATCCCTGGTGGACAGGTCCGGCCAGGATGCCGTTGATTTTAACTTCCGCATCGGTCATGACTCCGTCGAAAACAAGTTCCACCTGCTTGTTTTTCCATGAAGAGGGTAGGGTAAAACGGTATTGATAAGTGCCGGTTTCATTCAGCCGTTCTTCAGGATTTTCGCGGCCGAAATTATAGGTGCCGAAACCTTGCTGTTCCCAACACGACGGGACTTCTATTTTTGACCATTTCCCGCAGTTCATTCCGGCTGAACAGAAAAAATCCCATTCCACCGTATGGTCAGCGCCGGTCCCCGACAAATATCTGATCTCTGTTTCCTGGGAGTAAAGAATTCCAGGAAGCAATAAAAGAAGGATCAGCTGAACTGTTTTCATTGATGTGGTTTAAAAATTATTCATTTTTTTGACAGCACCTGATTTACATCCGGCGCCAAATCCGGCAACCTTTCCGACTTTCGAAAAGTTGTTCCCCGTCAGCTTAATATCTGAAGTTTTTTCTCCTTCAGCCCTTAAGAACAGGGGAAAATACTCCGTACACAGAAATCCGGAACACAGAAATCCCCTGGACTGGATCAACCGCAGCACGGGTTGGTTATCCGAAGGTTTGGAAACCGAGAAATTGCTGATCCTAACCTGGTGACAGTCATCAAAAAGCATAGCAGGACGGGCATCGGGAGATAGCAGATTGAACCGGAAATTTTCGAGGACGAGGTTTTTTACATGCCGGGCATACAACCCATAAGCAGGCAGACTATAGCCAAACATCCGGTTGTCGGGGCCTGCATTTGCCCGTTCTGGTACCGGGGCAGCCGCTTCCACGCTGGTCCCTGTCCCCCTGCAGTTAAAAATGAAATCCTTCAGGATCACATTTTCTACATAGCTGCCCGGAATTCCGGTGATTGAACTGGTAATCATGCTTTCATCTGTAGCTGTAATATTACTGATAATCAAATTTTTAATAGAACCGACTCCTTTTCGGCTTCCCAGTTTTATGAATACCGGAGTTTGAACACCCGTCATGGTAAGATTGTCAATGGTTACCTGGTCCATTATCCCTCCATCGATGACTTCCAGGGCTATTCCTGCCAATACCGTTGTGTCACTGGTAACTCCTTCAATAATTTGTGACCAGATCCTGTTGGCCGCTTCCGATGGCCGGCGGATGGCACAATTGCTGATGGAGATATTTCTGAAACCGCCATCGCTTGCCGTGCCGAATTTGATCGCGTTGCAATTGGATGCAATCACACAGTTGGATATGACCACGTTTTCAACCAGGAAATTCCGGTTTTCACTTTTAAGGCAGATTGCATCATCATCACAGTCGACCATGCATCCGGAAATCAGGATATTCCGGCCT
>CAYWTT010000753.1:0-1740 GCA_964461245.1 uncultured Prolixibacteraceae bacterium
CGGAGGTTGAATTTTCCATCGGGCAACACAGGATAATCATTCATCGGCTGACCGTTCCGTGTCATTTTGATAAGAGTCCCGTCCACATTACCCTGTTCGGTGGTGATCTTACCGGTCAGAAAAAGACCTCCCGGTTCGTTCTGCCCCATCATTCTGCTTTCGGAAAGAAGGATAACAGTCATTATGCAGAGGAAAATTCGGTAAAAAGAGCTCATTTCAATGGGTTATTTGAATAATTTCGAATCAGCCGGGCATTGTTCCCATCCGGAGTTGTTTTTTATTTAAACAGTTTTTTGATGCCTTCTCCCATTTTATTTATGGTTTTTTTAATCTCTTCCTTTGAAGCATTTCTGACCTCCTGCGTGACCGTTTTTTTGGCCTTGCTCAGGTCTATTTTTACATCCGGGTTACTTACCGGTCCTTTCACTGCCACATCCACCGGGATTGCCCGGATATTTTGCTGCCCGGGTAAAACCCCCAGCGAGTTTTGAATATTTTCGCTCAGGGCGTCCCGGTTTATGATAAATCCTATGCTCATATCGATCAGATTGTTGGTGTTCAGCCGGCCGGTAAAGGTGGCTTCCTGCCCTGCAATTTTTGTCTTGAAGGGTTTTAGCAGCAAATTGCCGTTTTCAATGGTGAAACTGGCAGTAAAATCGTCGATCTTCACATCATGAAGCTTTTCTTCGTTCAAAACACTTTTGATTTTGTTGAATATCGGGGAATTCAGGATCTGAACCCCGTATGAATTTAACAATCCTGTGCCGTTCAGGCTTCCCATCATCAGGTTCATATTCTGGTCAAGTTTCCCGTTTAACCTGAGATTCGTACTGAATTTGCCCTTGCTCTGTGCAGCAATCGGAACATAATTCCTGATCAGTTTCAGCGACTGAAAAGCAGTAGGTATGTCAAACCCGGTCATGTCGAGTGAAAGATTGACCAGCGGAGAATTGTCGGGTGTGTTCTGATAAACACCCGCAATGCCCAGCTGTCCGTCGAGAATGTTCATGTTCAGCCCGTTGAGATCAAGACGTCCGTTATTCACAGCTATCTGACCGCTGATGTTGGTGATGTTCATCTTATCATATAAAGCTTTCTTAATATCGGTCTGGAAGGTCATCTGCACCTTTTCCGGAACAGTGAACGGGGTGACCTCACTCCCTTCACTCCCTGTTCCCCGGGGAGTCTTGCTCTTCATGGTCGCCGCATTGGGTGCAGGTTTTTGAAGTTGCATCAACTCGTTGAGATTCAGGTATCCGGAATTCAGCCGGACATTGCCTGTCAGGATTCCACCGGTAAGAAAATAGGCATAATAGTCGGAAACAGAGCCGGAAAGTGCCATGTCGCTTTGACCGATTTTCATGTTTAGCTGCTGCAGATTGAGCTTTTCCGGAGCAAAATCGATAACTCCGGATGAAACCAGCACAGGCATGGTCAACTGATTTCCGGAGAATATAAAGTTGCTCAGAGAGAGGATACCATCGGTTTTCAACATTCCGTATTCTTTCCGTTCAATGGCTGACATATTCCCACTCACTCCCAGATTGATATCCAGTAACCCGGAAACCTCGACACTGTCCATCGGAATAGCATCTTTCAAATGGTCAAAATTCACTTTCCCGACCAATTCCCCGCTGAAAGCGGGATCTTCAATCAGATTGGCCAGCTGCAGGGAAAAATCAAGGGGATTGTTCCTGATCTCAGCATGAGCTTTCTCCGGATGACTTACTAATAAGGTTT
>CAYWTT010000754.1:0-1740 GCA_964461245.1 uncultured Prolixibacteraceae bacterium
ACACCAACTTCGATATCATGGCGAGGGAGTTTTCCTACACCAACTTCAGTATTTTCAGGGATCTCCATTGCTGGGAAATGTCTCTTAATTTTGTGCCTTTCGGGAGAATGAAAAGCTACAGCTTCACCCTCAATGCCCGGACGTCCATTCTCAAAGACCTGAAAGTGAGTAAACAACGCAGTTTCTATGATAATTTCTGAATGCGGGAATAGACAAACAAAATATATGCGGATTAGGAAATGAAAAAGATCATTTATACAGCGAATGCTCCATTGCCGGTGGGCCCATACAGCCAGGCAGTCGAGAGCAGCGGGATGCTCTTTGTGGCAGGTCAGGTGGCAATTGATCCGGCTACGGGAAAACTGGTGGAAGGTGGCATACAGGAGCAAACCGACCAGGTCATGAAAAATATCGGAGCCATACTGGAAGCAGCCGGATATGGATTCTCTCAGGTGGTTAGGTCAACCTGTCTGTTGGCAGAGATGGCCGATTTCAAATCCATGAATGAGGTATACGCGCATTACTATCCGGTTGATCCTCCTGCCAGGGTGGCTTATGCCGTGAAACAGCTTCCGATGGGGGCTTTGGTCGAAATTGAAACAACTGCCGTGAAATAAAAAAGGCTGCGGAATTACGCAGCCTCCTTTATCATATCACGGTAATATTTATTCCGGAATTACCTCCATCGGAAGATCAACAAACACATCTTTGTGCAGTTTCACTTTGATGGTATAGTTTCCAACTTCCTTTATGTGATCATCGGCTACAACTACCTGTCTGCGTTCGATTTCGAAACCGTTCTTATTGATGGCTTCAGCAATCATGAGCGGAGTGACGGATCCGAAAATCTTACCGGTTGAACTGGCTTTCACTCCAATTGTCAACTTGAGACCGCCCATCCGGGCTGCCAGTGACTGGGCATCTTCTTTAAGCTTTGCCTCTTTGTGAGCCCTTTGTTTCATGTTCTCAGCAAGTACCTTTTTTGCTGATTCAGTGGCAATGACTGCCATTTTTTTGGGGATCAGATAATTACGTGCGTAACCGTCTTTTACCGAGATGATTTCATCCTTGTGCCCCAGATTCTCTACATCCTGAACTAAAATAATCTGCATCGTTTTTCCTCCTCTTTCATTATTTCAACATATCAGCTACATAGGGAAGCAACGCCAGATGACGGGCTCTTTTAATGGCGCGTGATACTTTGCGCTGGAATTTCAGAGAAGTACCGGTAAGCCGGCGGGGAAGAATCTTGCCCTGTTCATTGAGAAATTTTTTCAAAAATTCAGGATCTTTATAATCTACATACTTAATCCCGTTTTTCTTGAAACGGCAGTACTTTTTCTTTTTGATTTCAACCGACGGGGGGGTCAGGTATCTGATTTCACTTGAATTTGCGGTCATGGTTTAAGCCTCCTTTTCTGTTTTTTCCTTCAATAAATTCCTTCTCTTCTGACTGTATTCAGCAGCATACTTATCCAGTTTTACGGTCATAAAACGGATAACTTTCTCATCACGGCGGAATTCTGTTTCCAGTTTGTCAACAAATGCCGGAGTAGATTTGAATTCAAACAGGTGATAAAAACCCGTGGTCTTCTTTTGGATGGGGTAAGCCAGCTTTTTCATCCCCCAGTCTTCTTCATGGATCATCTCGCCACCATTGTCGGTGATGATGTCCCTGAATTTCTTTACCGCTTCCTTTACCTGTGGCTCAGATAAAACGGGTGTAGCAATGAAAACGGT
>CAYWTT010000755.1:0-1737 GCA_964461245.1 uncultured Prolixibacteraceae bacterium
ATGGTAAAGTTATTGAAAGCACCATCCCGAAATTTGCTACTGATAAGCCTGAGTTTGCATTAGAGGGTTATCTTGCCAGGACAAACATCACCATTAATGACAAATATCTCATTACAGCTTCTATCCGCAGGGACGCAAGTTCCAAATTCGCACCAGGCAATCGTGTAGGTTATTTCCCAGCTGTTGCCTTGGCCTGGAAGTTAAAGGATGAGTTATTCAAATCAAGCAACCTTGTTTCTGAATTGAAACTTCGTGGGGGTTGGGGTGTAACAGGCCAACAAGATGGAATTGCCTATTATAGCTACCTGCCAGTTTATAATGAAGGTCAAGGAACAGCAGAATACGAATTTGGCGATAAATACTATTCATTTGTTCGCCCTGCTGCCTATGATGAGAATATCAAATGGGAAACAACTACAACAACCAATATCGGTTTAGACTTTGGTTTCCTTAAAAACAGGATTACCGGTAGTATTGATGTATACCAGAAAAAAACCAAAGACCTACTCAGTATAATCCCTATCGCTCCGGGTACAAATTTTGACATTCAGTTGTTAACAAACGTTGGTAATCTTACAAACAAGGGTATTGAAGTTACTATCAATACAGTTCCTTTGAAAAAGAAACATTTTTCATGGGAGTTTGGTTTCAATGTTACCTATAATGATACCAAGATCACTAATCTCTTAAAATATCCAGACCCTAAATTTCCCGGTATCGACGTAAGTTCAATAAGTGGAGGTACGGGTAATTCAATCGGAAAATTTGCAGTTGGATATGCCCCTTATGCATTCTTCGTATACAAGCAAGTGTATGATCCTCAAACTGGGAAAGCCATTGAAGGATTGTATGAAGATATCAACAGGGATGGTAAAATTGACAACAGCGATAAATATCTGTATAAAAAGCCGACTGCTGATTTCCTTTTGGGGTTAAACACAACCATTAATTATAAGAAATTCAGTTTAGGTTTAGCAGGTCATGGTATGATAGGGAATTATCTTTATAACAATTTTGAATCCAACAGGGCTTTCCTGAATTCTGTACAGGACCCTATCAACTTTGTTGCTAATACTTCCGTTAATTACAGTAAAACCAATTTCGTAAATGCTAAGTATTTTTCTGACCTATATATTGAAAATGCTTCATTTTTCAAATTGGACAATATCAACCTTGGTCTGAATCTTGGAAGTATTGTTAAACCCGGAACTAATCTGCGTTTATCAGCAAATGTTCAAAACGTTCTAACCATAACTAAATATTCCGGTTATGACCCTGAAAACTCAAATCAGACTGGTGTTGACAACAATATTTATCCTCGTCCGAGAATTTATTCAATTGGAGCAAACTTTGATTTTTAAAAGAAAAAAAACTTACAAATGAAAAATAAATTCATAAATAAGATAATAGTTGCAGGTTCTCTGGCGGTGGCTCTTGGTTCCTGCGCTAAAAAATTAGACCTGGTTCCCCAGAACTCCCTGAGTCCTGAGCAGGTTTATTCAACACCTGCCGGCTACGACCAGGTGCTCGCAAAAATATATGCTACACTTGCCATTAGCGGCAATAAAGGGCCGGCCGGTGAACCGGATTTTGGAAACGGAACATTGGATGAGGGATCCCAGATCAGTTTTATCAGACAGTTTTTCAATTTCCAAGAATTACCAACTGATGAAGCCATTGTTGCATGGAATGATTTCGGACTACCTGATTTTCACGTTTTTGGATGGGGAACCGCCA
>CAYWTT010000756.1:0-1734 GCA_964461245.1 uncultured Prolixibacteraceae bacterium
ATTTATGACGGTGAGGTTAAAAGCGGTATTTTTACCCATCAGTTCGGCGGAGGTTTTGTGAGCAACTATTTTAATTTCCGGTTGCAATCCGAAACATCGGATGAGGATATACCGGTTGATTCGTTGCAGCGCAAATCCGCGCAGCATATCGGACACCTATTTGTCCAGCAGGTCGTTGAACCTTCCGGCTGGCTGAAGATTCGGTGGGGGTTAAGGATCAATTATAATGAATTTACGGAGAACTTGCATTGGCAACCGCGGGCCGGACTGGAATTCTTTCCCTTCCCGGGAGTCAAAATTTACTATCATACCGGATTATATACTCAATTCCTTTCCAAAGTGCCTCTCATCGACTACAACCACAATGTGGAAATGGTCTGGTATCTGCCCGGAGACCGGGGTACCGGTTTGTTGAAGTCGATCCATCATGTGGCTGGTTTTCAATGGGAAAAGGGTGGTTTCCTTTTCAATGGGGAGAGCTATTTTAAACAGACTTCGGGAAAACAATGGTTATTCGCAGAAAAATACATTTCCAAAAACCAGAGCAGGATTCAGTATGTGAGCCATGTGGGCGAAGAAATGAACTGGGGAATTGACCTTTTCGCTCAGTTCAGGCATTCTAATTGGAATCACAGGGCCGGATATTCATTTGCCAATTGTGAGGAAAAAATGGAAGGGATCAACCACAATTCCTGGTTCCCCTCATTAAATAACCACCGGCACCAATTGCAGCTGTCGGAGATGTTCACTCTGAAAGGATGGGCGGTTTCAGCCAACTGGACTTACCGTTCAGGACAGCCTAAGATTCTGTCTTCCACAAATTCAACCACTCTCGAATTTGACCGGTTTGATTATTTTTCCCAGGTGGATGCCAGTGTGGCGAAAAACATACGCTTTCGCCATTTCGGAATGAGCACGGGGATTTCTTTACTGAATATCCTGAACCGGCTGAATATAGTTGAAGTTGATTATCTTCATTTAACCAGTGAATCAAATAGTTACGATATCCAGTCAAATGTAAGCAGCCTTTCATTCACTCCGGTGTTCTTCCTGAAATTCCAGGTTTTCTGATCCCTCATTTTTCCGAGTCCTGTTTGAAAAAATCCGGTTTGTGGGGTAGGGTAAAATCCACTTTCCGGATATATTATGCAAAAAGAGTTCAGGTGCTGTATATTTTCACCAATGGAAGAAGACAACAAATATCAATCAATCAATCATCGGATCAATCAATCAGTAAGGTACTACCGCGTTCCCTCTGTGGTTGAAAAAGATGCAGCCCTGAATTCTCTTTTAAAAAAGATCAGGAAGTCCGAAAGCCGGCAACCCCGGAAAGTGACCATTCCACTCTGGATTAAAACTTCGGCTGCAGTGGCAGCTGCCATTGTAATAGCGGTTGTCTTCTGGGCGGCATTTGTCATCCGCACGGTATCAAACGACGGGACAGGTGTGGTTTCACTCCGTCTGCCCGATAACTCGAGGATCGTGCTGGCTTCGGGAAGTTCAGTGGTTTATCGTGCCATTTTATGGAACAGGAGAATAAAACTGGATGGTGAAGCATACTTTGAAGTGGAAAGGGGGAATAGGTTTGAGGTCTTGACTGAAGGAGGCAGGGTCGAAGTACTCGGCACAAGGTTTCTTATCGATGAGAAAGAAGACCGGATGCAGGTGATCTGTTATGAAGGAAAAGTAAAAGCATCGTTTCAGGAGTCAGAGACCTTACTTACCCCAGGGTTG
>CAYWTT010000757.1:0-1734 GCA_964461245.1 uncultured Prolixibacteraceae bacterium
TGAATGGCCTTGTCATAATCGCCGGGTATGTGAAACATCCTGCACCAGTCGTTTCCCGTACCAACAGGGATCATGGCGAGGATGATACCAGCAGAATCGGTATGCGACTGTGTGAATATTCCATTTACCACTTCATTCAGTGTTCCGTCACCCCCCACTACAATGATCTTCCTGAATCCGTTATGGATGTATTTCCGGGTCAGTTCGATGGCATGCCCCCTATGCTCTGTGAAAAAGCTGAGATATTCAATGCCTGCCGCGGCCAGAAGCCTGGTAATTCCCGGCCAGTCCTGTTTCCCCTTTCGTTTGCCGGCATTGGGATTGACAATCACAAACCATTTGTCTGACATGCTGATCAGTCTGAAGATTCGGTCAGAACGTGATTCATGAAACCGACATTCTCCTCCATTACCTCCAGGTAGTGAAGCTGGGCCAGTGTCCGGATTTTATTGTGTTCAGGGTAGGCTATTTTATAATAAGTATCTCCATTCAGATAATCTGTCAGGAACCTGATTGCCTGTTCCCAAACCATATAACGGCAGGAAAAGGCAAGGTTTTCGAGCTCTTTGGCCGTCAGGAAATGGCGGCTTTCCGACAGATAACCTTTGGCAAACGACTGGTAATACTCGCGGTTAAATGAGATCTTCCCGAGATCGGGTTCATCCTCAGGAGCGGTATTTCCCAAGGTACGGATGGCATCGCCGAAGTCAAAGAGCGGTGTTCCCGGCATGACCGTATCGAGGTCGATGATACACAGGATATTGTCATTGGCATCATACAGCACATTGTTGATCTTGGTATCATTGTGCGTGATACGAAGCGGCAATTCTCCGCGATCGAGCCATTCCTGCAGCTGAATCATCGCTTCCGACCGGGCCATTAAAGAATCAATCACAGGCTGCATCGAAGCCACTCTGCCAGCCTTGTCGTTAGAAACCGAAGTGATGAACTGCTGCAGCCTCATTTTGCCGTTATGAAATCCGGGAATGGTTTCTATCAGCAGATTTCCGGGAAGATCGGACAACTGGTTCTGGAAGAAACCGAATGCCTTCCCTGCACTGAATGCCTGGGTGGTATTGGTCACCTCCTCAATTCCGTGACTGTTGCGTACAAAAACAAAAAGGGTCCAGTAATTCCCCTCCTCATCCTTTTTAAAGTAACTGTTATCGGGTGCGGGTATATAATTCATCACCTTCCTGTCAATCTCCTCTTCCCCCGATGCCATCAGCTTTTTACGGATGTGATTGGTTACCAGCACAATATTGTTCATCATTCCCTCGATATCTTTGAAAATAAGATGATTCTTCCGCTGGATGAGAAAATCGGGAATATTTCCGGGTGTCCGAACAAGGAAAGTATCATTAATGAATCCGTTTCCGAATGGTTTCCATTCAATAACCGGCACTTTCATTCCAAAAGCATCCAGCAGGGCGTGTATTTTCTGTTCATTCATGATAATCGGGTTTAATATTATTTCCAAAGGTTGGAAGGGTATTCCCCTTTCTCAATCAAAGATCTGATCTGTTTTTGAGCCAAAGGTTTGTCTTCCCTGTAGGTAACACCGAACCAGGGTGAATCACAGGAGAGTACTTTTGTGGAAATCCTGCCGCTGAGTATGTTGTCGTTGATCAGCAGGGGGATGAAATATTCCGATTTCAGTTCTTTCCCTTTTTCCTCCAGAAACCGGATGAATCCTTCTTTAAGGTATTGGAAAACATTGGGTTTTACTCCCCA
>CAYWTT010000758.1:0-1733 GCA_964461245.1 uncultured Prolixibacteraceae bacterium
CTGGTTGTTTTTCAGCCTTTCAGAAACGATAGATCTGGCCAGTTGGGCAATCCCCCCGCCGCTACAAAATCCTTCAAATGAACCGGCCTTGCCGAAACCGACGGGTCCGTCCGGGGCCAGCCTGACATGCCCTACTTCTCCGCCCAGGTCATTGGTTCCGCTGTATAACCTGCCGTCCAGAATCAATCCTGCGCCCATTCCGGTTCCGAAAGTCAGAAAAATCATGTTGGAGGAGCCCCTGCCCGCCCCCATCAGCCATTCAACCAGCGCACACGCATTGGCATCGTTCTGAATGGCCGTGGAAATGCCAAATCTCTCTTCAAACAGCCTGACGACCGGGATCTCGTCCCACCCCGGAAGATTGGGCGGGGAAAGGACTATCCCCTTTTCGCTGTCCAGCGGTCCGCCGCAACTGATCCCGATCGAAGCCACCTCCTTACGGTCTATCCCGTGAAGCGTCAATAAATTCTCCAGATCATCCTGCATCCGCCCGATTATCTGATATGGATCAGGATAATCCCTGGTGGCCATAACGGTTTTATCGATCACCGAAGGCTTTCCTTCACCGTCAACCGTGCCGAGAATAACAGCACATTTGGTGCCACCCACATCAATACCTGCAATAAACATAATTAATCTCGTTTAATATTTAATTTTTTAAACCATCTCTGGTAGTCCTCCAGCTTAAAAGGAGCGGTTCCGGCCAGATAATGATTGGCATATCTCTCCTCACCAATGGTATAGTCGATCAGCCACATCGATTGCGACCGGCTTTCCGGAATACACCCTATCTGGGTTTTCCCGTTTTCAGGAATAACAAAGCTTCCCGAAAAGATCATCGCTCCGCTGTCGGCATCCCTTACCACCAGGGTTCCCGACTTTTTTTCCCTGGTATCATTCACAGCCACCACCGGATGCTTCCCATCTTTGGGATCACCGATCATGACACAGGCATTGTGCTGAACCTGCCGGATGTAATAATAAGCCAGCTTTTTGCTGTTGTAATAATCGACAACGGCATCTGAAATGATGGGCCAGCCATCACGCAGGTTCCACCAGATGATCCCTGTCTTTTGAAACTTATCCATCCGCCAGAGCTCTACAAAGAATTTCATGGCTTCAGCCTGTACGGCCTGGGAAGCAAAAATAAAGCGGTCCAGGTCCCGGATGGTATCACCGAACAGGGCATAAACCTGTTTGATCATCAGATCATTCCGGGTATCATGATTCGTGGCAAGGGGTAAGGAGCGAACGGCCTTGGTCTGCCACTGATCTTTCCATTTCCCCTCTTTCGTCCAGGGATAAACCTGCTCCGGATCGAACATTCGCTCCAGGCTGCTGCGGTTCGGACAACCATGATACCCGATCTCGCTTACGAAATGGGCACTGACATCGGTATAAAACGGAGCTTTGTAATATCCGCGCGGCCCCCACAAATGCACCTCCGGCAAAATTTTGGGATCTCTGCCTCTTTGAAAATACGCTGCACTGCAATAGGGCGAGCTGGGTAAATAGGTTCGGACCGGATCAAATTCCCAGATAACCCGGGGCAAAATTTCCCGGCTGATGATATCCCGTTCCGGATCGATCGGATTTTTAAACGACCATTCCAGCGACTGGTCATTTTCGTTGTTCCCTGACCATAATACCAGCGAGGGATGGTTTCGCAGCTTGAGAACCAACGCTATGGCTTCCTTCCTGATCTTCTCAGCAAATTCCGGGTCCTGCGGATA
>CAYWTT010000759.1:0-1726 GCA_964461245.1 uncultured Prolixibacteraceae bacterium
CCACTTATGGCTGGGTTTTGTGACAATAGGCGATCCGGAACCGCTCTTTATGGGGATGGAAAAGTATTTACTGGCCATTATGGTCTTGCTTCTTGCTGGATTGGTTTACGATCTGCTCAGAAAAAAAACCGGCCGGAAATAAACCGGCCGGCCACAAATAAAGGGGTGTATGAGAGATCACTCTTCCTTCCCTTTAAGGGTCGAGAGCAGAGTGGATGCTTGTTCCTGATAGTATCCTTTTCGTTCAATCACAGCCTCCAACTGAATGGAAGCTTTTTTCCTGTCGGATATACCAAGGTAACATAGTGCTTTCAGCCATTCGGCTTGCTCCACAAAAAGATTGTCATGGTGGTCGATAACCCGCTGATAAAAGGGTATGGCATTACTGAACTGTTTCAGGTTCTGGTAGCTGGCTCCTGTATAAAAGCAGGCAGCCGGATTGTTTTCCTCTTTCTGCAGGATCGAATGAAACGTGTTCAATGCAGACCGATAATCACCCCGGTTATATATTTCAAATCCTCTCTCCAGGGTCGCATCAGCAAGGCTGTTCACAGAACGATAAGCTGAAACCGCTTCCGGAGACTTGAAATATTGTGCATAATCACCCGATCTTGAAGTATTTAAAAGCCAGGGGAGGGATGACAACCCCATTAAACAAACGAAGACCGCCGCGTAGGTACCATTGCGTCGTATTTTGGAATATTTGCCCGGTACAGGCAACACTATGCTGACATTCTGACTGGAAATTTCACGGGATATGCGACCCAACTCACTTCTCAGGCTGAAAATATCCTTTTCAGAAAAGGCCCTGTTCAAATCCCGGAGCAGGTTCACCTCTGCCTTTAAGTCGTCATTTTCTGAAAGTTCATCCATGAAAGAATCTCTCTCTTCCTCTTCGAGCGCACCGTTCAGAAAACAATCGATCTCCTCCACACTTTTAGATGAAGAATGTTCGCTCTTCATGATATTGCCGAGTTGTTCCCTTAAATCAATCACATCGGATTCAGAAACAGCATCTTTGATTTCAGCATGTAGTTCCACGTCAGAGCTTAAATCAGGGTTCAGCGACATTTCCTCTTCAAAGTCGTTTAATTCGGAAAAATCCATCTCTCCATCCAGGTATTTATCGATCTCTTCCGATGAAAAATGATGGGATGCGACCGAGCCGGCTGCATGTTGCAAACTTTCACGCAAGTTCATTATATCCTGTTCTTTCAAAGCTTCTTCCATCAGCATCCATTCAGGATCGGATTCTTCCGCTTCCTCCATTTTGGCGGGAATGCGCTTATTCTGTTCAAGATAAAACAGATGGGTGGTTTCTGTGTTTGCCCGGTGATGATGATGAATGTGGATTTTGGGCAGCGCCTGGTCAATCTCCATGCCATCGGTAAGATCTTCCTCATTTTCCAGAAACGCGACGACGTCCATTTCGTCGGCCAGATCAAAAACAGCATTCCCGTTATTACCGGAATTTTGGGTTTCAGAATGCAGTTTCTGCAATTGATCTCTCAGGTGGATGATGTCTTTTTCTAAGAAGGCTTCCTCAATATCCTTCCACAGATCATGCCCATTGTGTGTTTTGTCGGTTAACTGAAGGGTTTTGTCTGTCACAGGGGTGTGTGAAAAAACGGGCAGCTTACTGATTTCCCAATCAATAAAATCTGCATTTTTAGGTTTATGTATCATCTTCAAACAATTTTTTATACGCTGTATCCTGTTTAATCCG
>CAYWTT010000760.1:0-1721 GCA_964461245.1 uncultured Prolixibacteraceae bacterium
CTGGTTATGAAGGCTGGATCGAGCTAAAAGACGGACTGACCGAACTAGTATTTGCACAGGCATTGTACACAACGGCCCTGGAAGCATTAAAAATTACCGGGATCAATTTACCTGAAGCAACCAAATGGAAAGATATTCTGGACCACTTGGCGCCGCTTCCTGTAGTAAAATCTGCCGATACAACGATTGTTCACGACGGTTCAGGGTTTATACTGAATCGGGGGTTTTTCAAAGGTACGGCTTCACCGACAAATGAAATTTTTGCGTTAGGATGGGGAATCAAAGAAAATAAGTGGCTGGATGAATTGAAAGATGGCATTTTCCCCACTGTTCCTTCATCTCCTGTTTATCCTTCAGGATTGATTGGCCTCAACCAAAAGGGGACTGAGCGGTTTGCAAGGATGACCACTACAGCCCTTTTGTATGGATCGGAGGTTACAGGCTGGGACCCGGTTCCAATAGTCTTGGCACGACTGGGATTAACCAACGAACTGGCTACCGACCTGGCCCGTTTCCCTTCGAGGTGGCAAATCTATTGCAATGGATGGGGGCACTGGGGAGTGGAAGGAGAAATAAACAAGGATGCCGAATGGTTCTTCCGTACCAATACCGTTAAGGATATAAAAACAAAAGAGAAGTTTCCTTTTCCGATGTGGCCCTTCCGGCACATGTCTATGGAATCCATGTCGGTACTGGCAACAGCCATGAACGAATCATTGCTTCAAAGTTATGATGGTATTCTTCGGATATTTCCTGCATTCCCAGCCAATAAAAACGGACGGTTTACGCTTCATGCTGAAGGTGGATTTGTAGTTTCTTCGGAAATGAAATCAGGAGAAGTACAATGGATAAGTATTAAAAGTTTGTTCGGAAACCCCTGTAACCTTCAAATGCCCTGGGGAAAAGCTATAATACAGTCAAACCAAAAGAAAGGCATTCAGAAAATTTCCGGAGAAATTACTGAGATAAAAACAAAGGCAAATGAAGTGATCTCAATTTTGCCGGAAGGATGTAACATCAACAACTGGATGGTAACCGAAGAAAACCCGGAACCCAACCAGCAGGTTAAATATCATTCTTCAGGAAAGACTCGTCTGGGAATTCCCCGGATGTATTGAAATAAACCAAACATAAAAACCGTATAACCATGAACCAACTTAAAATTAATCTAATCATTTTAGTCCTGTTCTTTTGGGGATGTTCACAAAAACAGGATAAACCCGTGAGTCTGGCGAACCCCAGGACTGAAAAAGCTTTTGTTTCATTTCGCATCGGGGTTCCTATATGGGAATCCGATCAACGTTCCAATGAACTGATGAATTTGTTCGATCGGTACAAAGGTGTAACTGATGAAGTTACTTTTTTTGTTGCAACTTCACAATCTCCGATGCCCCTGGAAGTATTCAGGGAACAAGTACATGATTTAAAAGCAAAGATGGAACAGGTACGGGAACGGGGTTACCGGGCTGGAATTGATATTTTGACGACAATTGGACATCATGAAGAAGATTTAGATAACTCATTGAAAGGGAGCTATACTTATATGACTAATATCGATGGACAAATTTGTCGTGGCTCCTTCTGCCCGAACGATGAAAACATGCGTAATTACATCAGTTCAATTTATACATTTGCCGTGCAGGCAAATCCTGACTATATTTGGATTGATGATGACATCCGATTTGGGCACATGCCCATCGGGAATGGTTGTTTTTGTTGAT
>CAYWTT010000761.1:0-1715 GCA_964461245.1 uncultured Prolixibacteraceae bacterium
TTTCATAGATATACCGGATCCATCCCGGCTGAACACCCACATATTGCCTGATGACATTGACTCCCATATTTTTTAACATGGTCATTTCCGCATCAAGCGCAGCTTTAATCACCTCATCAGGTTGTTTCCATAAACTGTAGTTGAAACTGGTACCAATCGGAAAGTAATCCCAATTCATACCATTTATCATAAAATCCTTCCCATTGACAACCAGTTTCGCCCCCTGATCATTTTTAACGACTGAGATTTTATCAGCCTGGGCAAAAACCGGTATTGTGCCAGCGAGAAATAAGACCAATACCAACAATTGTTTTTTCATAGTGCTTTTTTTATTGGATTAGACATAATTGATTATATGTTATTTATTTTATGTTTATAAGTTATGTGCTTAATTGACCTTTAGTGGCGCCGCATCATCACTAGCTTGGGTGTCCGGTCCACTTTATATAATCCCCAGTGTTTTTCAGGTTCAAGCGGTTCGGGCGATCCTTTCCAGGGCTCGTCAAACGCTTCAAAAACAAATACCAGAATCTTTTCTTTTTTACTCCAGGAAAGCAATTTCCTGACATAGACATCCTGGTTTTCTTCACTCACATTATCAGGACAAATCCCTCTTCCGTTCGAATGGGTGGCCCAGCCGGCTTCCGTAATCACAACCGTTCTACCCGGATAGGCACCGGCCACTGACTGGTAATTCTGAACCGTGTAATCCAGCGATTCATGAATGTTTTTAAATTCCCATACCGGATACGTATGCATCGAAATAAAATCTACCTCCTCTGCCAGAGAGTCTTCAGGGTTGAAAGCCAGGGAACATAATTGTCACAAAAGGTAACCGGCTGTTTTGCTCCTTCCTTTAACATCCTTACATATTTTATCACACTTGATACGGGAACATACTGGCCGCTCCAGTCCACACAATTTTCGTTGCCTGCGGAAAGTGCAAAAATGAGGTCGGGGTATTGGTTGGCCAGCGTAATCAGCTTGTTGATCCGGTCACTGTTCTTTTCCTTGTTTGTTTTAAGTACTTCTTCCGGAAACACACCTCCCCAGGGACACCCGAAATTGTTCATTTCGGCAACAATATAGGCTCCAAGCATTACCCTGAAGTCAAATCCCTCATTCCGGATCACCTGCAATACGGTTTCCGCATGTTCGTCGCAATCATACATCCGTAAATACTTCCAGTGCTTATGAAGGATCAGCAAATCTTCCCTGACCTCATCATAGCTTGGAACCGCACCACCCGGTTCCTGCCCTTCCCTGTAGCCTGAATAACAAATGGCCCTTTGATGTTGAAATCTTATTTTTCCGCTGTCTTTCATCAAACAAAGAAATCTTTTGAAATTTGACGCTGCCTTAATTTGTCAAAGAACAGCGTGTCCATAACCACGGTCCTTTCACAATCAGATGAATTTCCGGTTTTCAGTATTTATCAAAGAATTTGTGGCCTATTTTAAAGGAGAAATCATCGGACACATATTTGAGCTTTTCATTTTTATCCCATATCCCCCAATGTGCACCCACATCACCTTCTGGCCCTGCTTTCCAGGGTTCATCAAAGGATGAAAAGTAGAAAATCTCCACATGGTCGGCTTTTGACCACAGTTGGGTGTTGATGAAATAATTTCTGGCGTTTTCCGCTGAAGGATGTGCAGCATGAAGACTCTTTCCTTTGCCTGGCCAACCGGTTTCGGTGATGATCACTTTTTTCC
>CAYWTT010000762.1:0-1703 GCA_964461245.1 uncultured Prolixibacteraceae bacterium
GTCCCAGAGGAATTCCTTCAATGGTTTTCAATGCTGACTCGCGCGTGGTATGTTCCCTGTGAAACCGGGTTCCCTCGATAAACCCCGGGGCCACGGCATTGACGCGAATTCCCTGCGGCCCAAGTTCGGCCGACAAAGCTCTTGTCCAGGTAAGCACAGCCCCTTTGGTCATGGAATAAACCAGCGAACCGGGATGCCCGCCTTTTCTCCCGGCCAGCGACGCAATATTGACAATACTGGCACCTTCTGCTTTATTCATGAAAGGGACCAACTCTTTTGTAACCAGCATCATCGTTGTCAGGTTGATATCGATAAGTTTTTGCCAGAACACCAGATCCAGTTGCCCGATGAAACGCCGTTCGACCAAAGCACCGGAGTTGTTTACAAGGATATCGAACGTTCCCAACTGGCGGGTTGCTTCGCGGACACAGTTGATAACTTCATTCTCATCCGTCAGATCCGCCTGAATACAAATTGCTTTCTGACCTTTTTCCTGCGCTGTTCTTTTCAAACGTTCCGGTTCTTCAGCCGAATGGAAATAGTGCATGCAAATATTACAGCCTGCTTCAATCAATTTTTCGGCAATAGCAGCGCCAATTCCCTGGGAACTACCGGTCACAAAGGCTGTTTTTCCATTTAATCTTTTCATTTTTCAGAACTTGATTTCTACGGTTTGACTTTTGTCAATCGTGTGGTTTACAAATACAATACATTCATCATCCTGACTGGTTCCTGTCTCATATTCACCCTTTTGGAGGAGTTTTCCATCTATCAGAATCCGCTTTACTTTCGCTTCATCTGTTCCTTTAATGATGAAGACAGGATTTATGATCGTGTAACCTTCCGGTTTAAGAACAAAGCGGAGAGCGGTTTCTTCGCGTGCCGGCTCAAATAGGTAAGCTCGCTGATTGATGTCATATCTGAGAAAACAGGACAGGGATGTCTTGAGAATGACTTTCCCCGGGTTGAGCCATGAGTAACCGCATTTTTTAGCGAATTCCGAGCCGGGTTGAGTAATCCCCAACAGTACAGTGAAACGGTTTGGATTATTCAATGAATCCACTTCACTTTTTATCGAACCGATATTTCCATGCGAAGGGTGGTGGTTCCCGATCAGGTTATACCCGTCAATTTCAAACTGTGAGGCCGGCCAGTGTGCCCTGTGACTGGCTACACTGTATTCTCTCGGAGGGCACAGGGTAACCGTTTTATAACTCACCCCCGGGTTTATTGAATCCCTGTATGTAAACACGGAAAACGGGTTCATCCGGTTTTTCAGGTTTACTTCAACCAGAAAATCTTCTCCTTTTTTAAAAAAATCTTCCCTGAAAGTATTCCCGTTTTTATTAAAGTCATCGGTTGTATAACTTTCGCCAGCGAAGTTGCTTACCCGGGCAACATACCCGTCGAACATATCTTTTTCCTGCATAGCCGGCGGGTTTACCGGGATAATCTCGAAAAACTCATGCACCTCGTTGCCATTGGCCCAGAGATTGACTTCCCTCACACCCACCCCATCGGGATAAAAGCGGTAATATTCATCGACCCATTCGTTATTGTGTATCTGATAATGGGCATCCGTCAGGGCATAGCGCCAGTGGATCACTTTGCGTGCCGGGGAGTTTTCAAGGATCCTGACCTTTGAATAGCGGCATTGCCGGTCCTGCATGGCCTCGGTACACCCTTGGGTAGTAAAGCCATTC
>CAYWTT010000763.1:0-1703 GCA_964461245.1 uncultured Prolixibacteraceae bacterium
GAAGAGTTATCTGATTTCCGGCCATTGAAGGCGGTTTACGGGAATATCGACGGACAGGACATCAGGTTAATGTATCCTTTGCATCTCCGTTTCTACTGTGAAGAGGTGGATGTCTGGATCACTCATATCGGGGGATACCCCGGGCATTATGACCGGGCAGTCAGGGGGGAGATACTTACTCATCCCCCTACATTGTTTATCTGCGGGCATTCCCATATTCTGAAGGTGATCTATGACAAAAAACTGGATTTGCTGCACCTTAACCCGGGTGCTGCCGGGTTGAAAGGTTTCCATATTTTCAGCACCGCCCTGAGGTTTGTGATCGATGGTAACCAAATACGGGATATGGAGATTTGGCAAATGGAGAGACGAAAGGGTGATTCCCTGAACGGGACGCCCTGTAACTTCAAATATTCAGGCACAAAGTCTTTTAAGTCATCCACATGAATTCATGCACTCTTTTGATTGTGGCTTCGCCTGACACACATTCAGCCGGTGATGAAGAATCCAGGCGACTCTCCGGTGAGAATTCCCGGGCAACTCATTCAACCGGGAGATTATCAATCTGTGGGGTTCATCGTTATGTGAACCGGGAGAAATGTAAATCAATAATTGTTATTTTTACAACATAAATCTATCAACTATGAAAAGGAACATTAATCCAGTTTTGGGGATGTTATTGCTTCTTGCAGCGCTAACATCAGCTGCCCAGTCACCCAAAGCATTCATTTACCAGGATAGCAGTCTTCCCATGGAACAACGGGTGGATTTTCTGGTATCCCAGATGACGCTTGAAGAAAAGATCGGTCAGATGGTTTTTACCTCTCCGGCAATTGACCGGCTCGGCATTCCGGCCTATAACTGGTGGAACGAATGTTTGCACGGGGTAGCCCGCAGCGGTTATGCCACTGTATTTCCGCAATCGATCACGATAGCCGGTTCATGGGATAAAAAACTGATTCAAGAGGTGGCTTCGGTCATATCGGATGAAGCCCGTGCCAAACATCATGAAATGGTCAGGAGGGGAAAAAGAGGCATCTACCAGGGATTGACCTTTTGGTCACCCAATATCAATATTTTCAGGGATCCCCGTTGGGGAAGGGGCCATGAAACATACGGAGAAGATCCGTACCTTACCGGTCAGCTGGGTGTCCGGTTTGTTAAAGGTTTGCAGGGCGATGATCCCGATTACCTGAAAACGGTGGCCACAGCCAAGCATTATGCCGTACATTCAGGGCCTGAACCCGCACGGCATGTGTTTAACGCACAGATCAGCGACCGTGATCTGTATGAAACCTATCTTCCTGCATTCAGGGCATTGATAGTAGATGGCAAAGCCTGGTCTGTCATGGGGGCATATAACCGGTTCCGGGATTACCCCTGCTGTGCCAATCCCATCCTTTACAAGATTTTACGAGAGGACTGGGGATTTGAAGGATACATCGTTTCCGACTGTGGGGCCATTTCTGATTTCTGGAAGTATCACAAATTTTCAAAAGATGCGGCCGAAGCTGCAGCTGCGGCTGTAAAGGCTGGAACCGACCTGGAGTGCGGAGGCGACTATCCAGCCTTGCTCGATGCGGTTAAAAGAGGAATTATTAAGGAAAGTGACCTGGATGTGGCCGTAAAACGTCTGTTTACAGCCCGGTTCAAACTGGGTATGTTTGATCCCCCAGATAAAGTTCCCTATGCCAGTATCCCCT
>CAYWTT010000764.1:0-1697 GCA_964461245.1 uncultured Prolixibacteraceae bacterium
ACGCAGGCGGGGGATCTGCCAATTTCAAAGAAGGGCTTCCCACTTTTGAAATCCCGATTTCCAACCTGGTACCAGGGCTGGCAGGATTAAGTCTTCTTCCACAGGCTGCTAAATATTCAGTTACGGGATACAATGCGGATATTTCCTTTGAGGGAAGTTCCATTTTCTGGGGTATCCAATTGGGAGCCACCTATAAATTCGATGAGATGTTTTCAGGGTATGCCGGGGTCAGGTATTTACCCTCAACCAATACCTACAAAGGCAATATCAGCAATATTCAGCTGAATGTCAACGGAACATTGGTCAAAGCCGACACCTGGATGACGGGTACGGCCGTACCCGCTATTTCCTCCCTCGCCACTCAGGCCACTGGAGCAGCCGCTACCTATACCACGGGAGCCAATGTTGTTCAGCAATTGATTTCGGGAGGTGCCGGAAATTATACCCTTACGCAGGTCCAGAACGCGGGTTACATCAGCTCGGCGCAGATGGCCCAGTTTGAAGCTCTCCTGGCCAATCTGAACCTTACTCCCGCACAGATTGCCGCATTGAACATGAATCAGATCAAAACATATTATTCCGGTGCAGTCTCTTCTTACCAGGCAAATGCGGCATTACTGAACGGAACTGCTTCCGGTCTTTCTGATGCTGCGGAAAAACTCGGTGATAAAGAGGTCGATACCAAACAGACTGGCGCCGGATGGACACCCATCATCGGGGCGAACTTCTTTCCTGCTGAGAATCTGAACATCGCGCTTAAGTATGAGTTCAAAACCATTCTTGAATTGACAAATGATACAAAAGTTGATGATTTGGGAATGTTCCCAAATAAAGGAAAATCGAGGAATGATATTCCTGCAATTTTTAATGCAGGCATCGGTTACAAACCGGTCGACTGGCTGGAAGCCCAGCTATCCTATAACCTTTATTTCGACAAAGGGGTGAGTTGGGGCAACAATGTAAGGTACAGCGGTGTTTATGGAACAGCGGTGGAAAGGAAGATTGATAAAAATTACTATGAGCTGGCCCTGGGTTTGCAGTTTAACCTGAACGACAAACTGGCACTGAGCGCCGGACTCCTTACTTCCCAACCCGGAGTCAGCGAAAATTACCAGAGCGATTTCAGTTACAGCAATCCTTCCAATACCATTGGGGGCGGTTTGCAGTGGAAAATCACCGATCAGCTGACTTTAGACCTGGGAGCGCTGAATACCTTTTATAAGGATGTGGATATCACTTACCAGGATTCAAATGTGACCGGCGGAAAATATACCGATACCCTTGGAAAAACCACCTTTATATTCTCAGCAGGATTAACCTATAGTATCTTTAAGTAGATCAGGTCAGTTATCTGAAAAAAGCCGTTCTGCATGAGCGGCTTTTTTTATATCTTTACTTAGCAAAGCCAATCAACTATGAAGAAAATTATCTTCGTGATTTTTCTGTCATGGTTAGGGATAACAGCCACTGCCGGGGGGTTGTTGACCAATGCCAGCCAAAGTGCACAATATCTGCGGATGCTGAGTAGAAATGCCTCCACCCAGTCGGATGCCGTCTTTTATAATCCTGCCGGTCTGACCAGGATGGATGAAGGATGGCACTATTCCTTCCATAACCAGGCTTCCCTGCAAAAAAGCCGGATCACCTCCGGTTTTCGTTATTTGAATGACTCCCTGTACACGGGGAAATCCACCAAT
>CAYWTT010000765.1:0-1692 GCA_964461245.1 uncultured Prolixibacteraceae bacterium
TAAAAATAGGAAAGCGGAAGACCGAACACCGGGTCTTTCTGATCGGAAGGGATCCTTTCCTCAGGAGGTTTGTCGACCAAGCATCGCGGTCAGAGACACAAATTGTGCGACTGAAAGCTGTTCGGCCCGCAATGAGGCAAATTCTTCCGGCACCCTGTACCCGAGGGATTTCAGGGAATTCCCCAGCATTTTGCGGCGCTGGTTGAACGCCGTTTTTACCACCCTGAAAAACAGGGCTTCGTCGCATTCCAGGTGCTCTGTTTCATTCCGCGTAAGCCTGATAACCGCTGATTTGACCTTTGGGGGAGGATTGAACACACTTTCACCAACGGTAAACAAGTATTCAATCCGGTAAAAAGCCTGCAACAAAACGCTCAGTATCCCGTATGTTTTGGATCCGGGGCCGTGGCAAATCCGTTCGGCCACCTCTTTCTGCACCATCCCCACCACTTCAGGGATCCAGTCACGGTTCCCTATGATTTTAAAGAAAATCTGAGAGGAGATATTATAGGGGAAATTACCTATCAATGCAAAACTCCCGGTAAAGAGACCCGTGATATCGGCCGTAAGAAAATTGTCCTGAATGATACTAGGATCTATACCGGGAAAATTCGCCTTCAGAAAATGGATCGACTCCGGGTCAATTTCAATCACCTTGAGGGTTACACCTGGCATCTCCATCAAAAACCGGGTAAGAATTCCCATACCGGGGCCAACCTCCAGTACCTGTAATGCATGGCAGGGAGTGAGTGCCGATACTATTTTCCTGGCAATGTTCTGATCTTTCAGAAAATGCTGTCCCAGACTTTTTTTGGCATTTACATAATTCCCTGTCATATTCCTTGAAATCCCCGCTATTCTTTAAAATCGTTCCCGGCAAATCAAAGGTTTTGTTAATTTTGCTGCAGATCGTTGCCAGGATATGTGTACCGCCCTGGCAGGTAAAAGTAATAACTTTTACCTTGATTCATTTGGGTGGCTTTATAATTTAACATCGATAATCTTGAAAAAAAAGTGTATAAGCATCGTTAAGTTCTTATTGTTCTTTGCGGCAGGAGTAATCATATTCTGGCTGATATACAAAGATCAGGATATAGATATGATCAAATCGGTATTGAAAAATGATGTCAATTATTTCTGGGTATGGGTTTCCCTTTTTATCGGAGTGCTTAGCCATATCAGCCGTGCAATCAGGTGGAACTATCTGATTGAACCCATGGGATACCGGCCCAGACTCAGCAACACCTTCATGTCGGTCATGTTCGGATACCTGATGAACCTGGTCCTTCCGAGGATGGGTGAAATTTCCCGTTGCGGAGCGATGGCCAAATATGAGAACATTTCATTCATGAAACTGGTCGGGACTGTGGTAACTGAACGGATCATCGACATCATTATGCTCTTACTGTTCACCCTGATTGCCATTTTTTCGCAATTCGGAATGATCCTGAAGTTTTTGGATAATAATCCGGAGACAGGGGCAAAGATTATCTCCCTGATCACCTCCCCCTGGCTGATCTCATTTGGGATTTTGTCGGTGGTTTCCCTCATCCTCCTGCGAAAAAGGATTATGAAAACCAGGCTTTTCAGAAAAGTGGGGAGCTTTCTCTCTCATCTTAGGGAAGGATTGATCTCATTCAAATATGTAAGGAAAAAGGGAGCGTTGATTTTTCACTCCGTCTTTATCTGGGT
>CAYWTT010000766.1:0-1689 GCA_964461245.1 uncultured Prolixibacteraceae bacterium
CTGATATTCCGGCATTGTATAATTTTGGCATTACCGCTACCGGTTATATGGAGGCGGAAGGAATAAAGGTGAAAAACGGAGTGATTTACCTCGGATTTGCTTCCAAATCGACCGATAACCTGCGTCGTGCAAACATCTTTAAATACCATCTGTAACCATGAAACAACTGATTTCCTTATTTTTCATCCTGGCAATAGGCCATGCCGTCCTGGCTCAGCCGCTTCCTGGGAGCGCCCAGTCCGACCTTACCCTGCCTTCGGCACGGATCGCATGCGGCCCCTGGCTGCAAGCCGTCGGGGAAAATGAATTTACCGTGGTCTGGACAACCGATGTGGAATCGGCCGTTTGGGTCGAGATCGCTCCCGACGACGGAACGGAATTTTACGGCATGGAACGGCCAAAATATTTCCAGGCGAAATACGGAAAGCGGTTGATCGGCAAACTGCATAAGGTCAGGATTACCGGACTGGAGAAAGGCACCACCTATCGCTATCGTATTTTTCAGCAGGCCATTATCTTGAATGAAGGAAATAAAAGGATCATCCTGGGAGAAGGATACGGATCCGATATTCTGAAGAGTCCCCCGTTTAAGGCCACTACCCTGGATCCTGATAAAAAAGAGATCAATTTCACCATGGTGAACGATGTTCATGGAAATGACTCTCTTTTCCGGCTTTTATTGGCGGATGCCAGAAAAAGGAAAACCGATTTTGTGGTTTTCAACGGCGACATGCTTACTTCAACGGAAAACGAAAGCCAGTTGATGGACGGTTTTCTGAAATCGGCCGGTGAGCTTTTTGCCTCCGATCTGCCTTTTTATGCCGTGAGGGGGAATCACGACATCAGAGGTGAATTTTCATATAACTACTTTGATTATTTCCCGAATTGTAATAACAATCCTTGGTATTCATTCCGCAGTGGACCGGCCTATTTTATCTTCCTCGACAGCGGGGAAGATAAGCCGGAAAGTGACATCCGCTATTTTGGTTTGTCGGTTACCGACCAGATGAGGAAGGAAGAGGCTGAATGGCTGCGGTCGGTGGTGGAGATGAAGGAGTTTAAGGAAGCGCCTGTGAAAATCGTCATCATGCATATGCCGCCCATGCAAAACGGCTGGTATGGCACTCGGGAAGTTAACCGTCTTTTTATGCCGGTGTTGAACCAGGCAGGAATTGATCTGATGCTTTGCGGCCATACCCATAGATTATCCTATTCGGAAAAGGGAACGGAGAACAGTTTCCCTCTTCTGATCAACTCCAATACCAGCCGGGTTGACTTACATGTCACCGGCACAGCCATTGAGGCACGGGTTGTGGATGGTTCGGGAAATGTGGTGAAATCTTATAACATTCAGAAGTAGTAGTTGTAGTAGTTAAAGTTGGTAGTTGCGGAGGCTCTCCGGAAATGAGCCCGCATTTTATTTTAGAAATGTAGTTTTAAAGGAGCCGGTCGCTGATCGTCTCCTTTTTTCTGGTGATTCCTTTGCTGGCGGAGGTTCATTTTGTTTAATCAGCGGATAGACCACCTGGAACACCGGACTCCGGGGATGGGAGAAAAACTTTATACCGGGATTTGTTAATATTCGGCAGAATTCGTAAAATTGCACTCCATTTCGGGCCCATAGCTCAGTCGGTTAGAGCATCTGACTCATAATCAGGGGGTCGCTGGTTCAAGCCCAGCTGGGCCCAC
>CAYWTT010000767.1:0-1688 GCA_964461245.1 uncultured Prolixibacteraceae bacterium
GTGTTCTTTTGTGAATTTCGAAATTCCATCCCGACGGACGCTTACACCAGCCATGTATTTATCAAGAAGTTTGTAGTTTGCACGGCCAAAATATCCTCTCAGGTAAGATTCACCCCCGATTCCGGTACTCCCGGTCAAGGTATTCGGGGTACCTACTTCAGGAAATATCCCGACCAGGCCTTCTCCTTTCATGTTCATGGAATGCGTAAAATTGCGGGTGTTCTCGACCCCTGCAACCATGTTCAACATATGATCCGTGTTGATGGGGACATCATAATTCAAATATGCATTATAGTTGGTGGTGTTGATTTCGTATTTGGTTTCCTGTGCCACAGCGCCGTTTACCAATAAGGCCTCGCTTCTCCAGGAACGGGCACGGTTGGCCACGTAATTCATACCCAACTCTCCTTTTACCGATAAGCCCTTAACCGGGGTGTGCCATGTTCCGTTCAGTCCGGAAAGTACATTTATGGTTTTCAAATTGGATTGGGCATTAACCGGGTCCACACTTGCCAGCGGGTTAACCGCAGCCCTGGAATTCCAATATCCGTTTAAGCCATTGGCATCATACACTTTCATCCAGGGAAGCGCATTGGAATTGACCTGGCCCCAGCCCCCGGCTCCCTGCTTCCCGTCCCCCGATTTTAAGCGATCATTATCGGTATAGGAAGCAAACAGGCGGTATCCCAGGTCGAAACACTTCAACAGAGTGTAATTCAGGTTTACATTCGCGGAAAAGGTTTCCATGCTGTTAAACTTCAGATTGCTCTCGTCGTTTCTGTATTTAAGCGATAAATACGAGTTTCCCTTCTCTGATCCCTGACTTACAGCAAGATTGGCTTCATAAAAAGTGCCGGTTCGTGAGATTACATCAGCCCAGTTTGTATTGGTTGCCAATGCTTCATCGCGTGTCATCGTTTCAGTGGCGCCGTCTAACTGTTTGATGATATTATCCACGCTGTACTGACCTGCTCCCCTGTTGGTAAACGCCATATCCATTATGGCAATGTAGTCTTTGTTGTTTGCGTAACCGATATCCGTTTTCGCCCAGTTACTTATCCCGGTTTTAAAATCCAGATCGATCCTGCTTTGTCCTTTTTTACCTGTTTTGGTGGTTACCAAAATAACCCCGTTTGAACCGCGGGATCCGTAAATGGAAGTGGCCGCCGCATCTTTCAACACCTGAATCGTCTCAATATCATTCGGGTTAATCATGGCAAGCACACTCTGACTGATTTCCCCATCGTAGCTTCTGTCCATAGTGCCACTGACTACAGGTATACCGTCGATTATCCAGAGTGGATCGGTTCCCGACGAAATTGAACCAATACCCCTGACCTTGATCTGCTGGGGAGCGCCCGGTATTCCCGCACCGGAGTTCACCTGGACACCGGAAGCCATACCCTGAAGCGTAGATTCGATGGAAACAGGCGCGGTTTTCATGATGTCTGTGGAATTCAGAGAAGCTATGGAGCCAATAATGTCCCTCTTTTTCTGAGTACCATATCCGATAGCCACAACCTCTTCTATACCTACAGTTTCTTCCTCCAGGGTAACATTTATGATGGTCTTATTTCCTGTGGCAATTTCCTGACTTTTCATCCCTACAAATGAGAACTGCAAAACCGAATTCTCCGGAACAGCAATGGTATAGTTACCAGACTCATCCGTGATAACACCGGTAGTAG
>CAYWTT010000768.1:0-1680 GCA_964461245.1 uncultured Prolixibacteraceae bacterium
CCAAGTTCTTTGTATTTCACGCTAACTCTATCTCCAGATGTGTAAGATATTACATCTTTAATATTAACGATTAAGGTATCTCCATTGTCAAGATGAATTTGTTCCGCACAATATGCTAAACCACCACTAAGCCAAATGTTTCCTTTTTCTTGTTTTATAAAATCATCGTCATTTTTCTTATTACAGGATAGAGCAAATATTAGTGCGAATCCGATTAAAAATTTTTTAGTCATAGTCGATCAGTTTATATTGTTTCTTTGATAGATTATTTTTTTCAATTGGTTGCATAGTTTTAATTAAACAACCCGCTAACGGTTGAAAATATGGAATGATGGGTTTTTGGAACGTATCTGTATCCGCTGATGAGAAAAGTTGATTGAAAACAAAATGTCCGTATGCCACTGAACTCTCAGTTGTTTTGTATTGTGTCGGGTTCTGGTGTTCTATGTCCATATTTTATGATTTAATATCTGCATCTGTTTTTGCGCCGGTTCCTAATCAAACAGGTTGTCAAACGGAATTTTAGTTAAGGATAAGATGTTATCTCCCTTCTTTGCCGCTTTTACAAAATATCCTGCCGTGGTATAAATCAATTGATCGGAGATGTTCATTGCTTTGGAGTCAATTATTTCCCCATTCCCGGAAATCTTCAGCAAACGTGCGCTGCGATCAGGCTGATTCGGAAAGCCGATCGTTTGCTGTATTATAAAATTATTGGCAGAAGTGTATAGCAATTTTTCCAGCCATTCATTGGCTTCAGTTCCAAATTTTTTGGTCCAAATGGTATCGCCTGTCGGGTTGGTCCGGATCATAAAACAATCGATATCCCAGGGTTCTTTTAAGTTTCTGGTTCGGCCAATTATAACAAAGTCACCATTAGCCATCTGCTGTAGATCGTAACCCAAATCATTGAAAGGGGTTTGATTGTAATTTTTCTTTTCCCATTGGATATTCCCATTCTGATCCAGTTTCTGTAAATAGACCTGTTGACTGTTCCAGGTTCCGGTTACAGCAATCCCCTGATCAGCCGTTGGGGTAAGATAGGCCCCTGTCATCACATAATTGAGCTCTTTGTTTTCCGATACGACCGTGAAGTCGGAAGCCAATCGGATAAAGCTATTGCCAAAAAGTAAGTATTCGCTGTCGCCAAGGGTTGTTACACTGATGAGTGCATAAGACGCGATCTCCTTGCTGCGTCGTTCATTTCCCGATTGGTCAAGCCTAACTATCCTTACTGAATGCCAAATCACATCCCCGCCTTGCATGATCGAACAGAAACAAACCAGATCGCCATTCTCTTTTTCTATGGTTTCTACCCGGTCGATCGAATAAAAAGAACCACCCCATCCGCCTTCACTATAAATGTTGCCCCACTCAAAATTGTTTTTGGTCCAGACAACATTGAAATTCATATCTAATTTTGAGATCGTTAATTTGGAATCCTTTATCCCCGAAACGACATAGCCGTCCCGCACCTCTTTGAAGTTTAAAAGGGTTTTTATCTGGATTTCAGCGGTAACATCTATATGATCCGTTGTTGACAGGGGTTCTTCTCGGCAGCTGAGCAGAAAAATGGTCCAGACCACACACACCATGATGAGGGCGAATCGTTTCATCGGATGAGTTATTTGTTGTTTGTAACGTTCCTCGTGTCATATTCAGACGCGAAATTACGGTAAA
>CAYWTT010000769.1:0-1680 GCA_964461245.1 uncultured Prolixibacteraceae bacterium
GATCAACCTTCTTCAAAAGTCGGTCCATATTGATATTCCGCCACGAATGACAAACGACGATTGCGATATGATTTCTGAAGGGATTCTGAAAGTTGCAAAAGCTTACCTTTAATTTCAGACAACTGATCAGTTGATTGAAAATGAAAAGATTAAACCTTCAATTATAATTTTTAAAAGAAAATATCATGCTCAAAATTGATTTGTGTATTGATCCGTTATTCCCCGGTTTGAATTCATCGGAAAAAATCAGGAAGATTGCCGCCCTGGGATACAAAGCTGTTGAGTTCTGGTTTTGGGACTTCGAATTCGACGGGGTTAACCTGATCCCTACTCCGAAGAATATCGATGAAATCGCATCGATCATTTCCGATCAGGACATGGTGGTGAACGATATTGTCATCAATTCGTCGGATGGCGCAATTGGTGGGTCACTGACAAATATTAAAAATAAAGTTCAGTACCTGGCTCGTTTGGAAGAGTCGATTGCTGTGGCAAAGAAACTGAATTGCAATAAGATGATTACCTGTACGGGAAATATACAGGAGGGGCTGTCGATGGAAGCACAACACGATTCGGTCGTGGAAATGCTGTCTTCGGCTGTTGAAATAGCTAAAAAGGAAGGGATCACCCTGCTTTTGGAAGCTTTAAACTCGACAATTGACCATCCAGGGTATTACCTCACATCGTCGAAAAACGGATTTGATATCGTAAAGCAGATAAACAGCCCCAACCTGAAATTATTATTCGACATTTACCACATGCAGATCATGGAAGGGAACCTGGTGAATTCCATTAAAAACAACATCGGAAACATCGGACATTTCCATTCAGCTAACCTTCCGGGGAGGAATGAACTATTTTCCGGGGAAATCAACTACCGGTTTATCCTGGATGTGATTGACCAAACGGGATATAACGGTTACTTTGGCCTGGAATACTGGCCGGTCGGCGATTCGCAGGAATCGCTGATGAAAACGATGGAGTTTTTAAAATCAGAAAGATCCGCATAATCTTTTCAAAAGGATAAATGAAAGCAAATGGACGTTCAGAAACACCTAAGAACGATTCTCCGCACCTAAAAAGAGCCCTGGGCTTGTGGGACCTGATCTTTTACGGAATCGTAGTCATTACGATTACCGCCCCGCTGCCGATTTTCGGGATCATAAGCAGCCAGGCTAAAGGGCATGTGGTCACCAGCATATTGATTGCCATGGTCGCTATGCTTTTTACAGCCATCAGCTATGGACGTATGGCAAGCGTTTATCCTTTGGCAGGCTCTGCTTTTTCTTATGTGGGCCGTTCAATCCACCCTGCTTTGGGGTTTCTTACCGGTTGGGGCATGGTGATGGACTATATGCTTAATCCGATTTTGTGCTCCATATTTTGCAGCAAAACGATGATGAATATTTTGCCCGGAATTCCTTATGCCGCATTTGCCATTTTTTTCGCATCACTTTTTACTTTTTTGAATTTAAAAGGAGTAAAAACAAATGCCAGGAATAATCAGATCCTGATCATTGTTTTAAGCATTGTGGTTCTGATATTCATCGTGTATAGTGTCCGTTACCTGTTTCATGTGCCCGGAATAAATCCCGGTCAATTTACCCGGCCCTTTTATGATCCATCCACTTTTTCACTTTCCTTGGTTTTATCGGGGACTTCAATAGCCGCGCTGACCTA
>CAYWTT010000770.1:0-1661 GCA_964461245.1 uncultured Prolixibacteraceae bacterium
ACCTGTGATCAGGAGAAGGGAACTTTATAGTCATAATAGTTGATAAAAACCATGAAAATAATTTGCATCGGACAAAATTATGCAGCCCATATCAGGGAGCTGAACAATGAAATTCCAGAGGAACCGGTATTCTTCATGAAACCTGATTCCGCCTTGCTCAGGAATAACAATCCGTTTTTTCTGCCTGAGTGGAGCAATAACCTTCACCATGAAATTGAACTTGTTTTGCGTATATGCAGGCTGGGTAAAAATATCCAACCATCTTTCGCTCACCGATATTACAGGGAGATAGGACTGGGAATCGACTTTACTGCCCGTGATGTCCAGGAACAACTCCGGTCAAAGGGATTGCCCTGGGAAAAGTCCAAAGCTTTCGACAATGCGGCAGTCCTGGGCAATTCCTTTATTCCTAAAGAGTCATTTGCTGATTTGAAATCGATAGGTTTTCATCTGGATATCAACGGACAGCCTGTCCAGACCGGGAATTCCGCAATGATGATCTTCAGCTTTGATGAAATTATAGTGCATGTATCCAAGTATGTCACCTTAAAAATGGGTGACCTGATATACACCGGAACACCCGCAGGGGTTGGAGCAGTAAAGCAGGGTGACCACCTGGAAGGATATATCGGAGAAAATAAGTTGCTTGATTTTATGGTTAAATAAGTCGAGTTGACCACATTGTTTTATTTGCGGCGATTTTCAAATTAATAACTAATGCCAGATACTTATGAATACTTTGTCGGAAATTCAGGATTTTCTTCAGCCGAAAAAATTGGCCATTGCAGGTGCATCCCGCAATCCGAAAAAATTTGGCGGAATTGTCTTTGCAGAACTGAAAAAGAAAGGATTTGAATTATACCCGGTTCACCCGGTGGCCGTTGAAATTGACGGGATTGCCTGTGTCAGGTCAGTTGCCTTGCTGCCTGAGGGGGTGGATCACCTCTATATTGTGACTCCGCGTGATCAGACCACTGGAGTGGTGGAACAGGCTCTCCGGCACGGCATCCGGAAAATCTGGATTCAGCAGAAATCAGAAACTCCGGAAGCCCTGGAGATGGCCATGAAACAGAATGTCCCGGTGATCTCCGGCCGTTGCATGATGATGTTCGCTGAACCTGTCGGCAGTATTCACGGATTTCACCGCTGGCTCTCAAAGGTTTTCGGCGGATATCCGAAATAGTCGGGCAGTTTTTTATGCAGAAATCCATGTCATCTATGAGCAGATCATGGGAGAAAGGGTGCCTGCCGGCAGTTGTGATTGGATTCACGATGCATATCCCTTTTGGGATATATCCGCATGTCAGAACCGGCTTCAGCATACCGGTGGCTCTTGCATTTGCGGTATAATTCAGTTTCAGTCAGGGCATCTTTTTCAGCCCTTCCCACCTCACTTTCCAGGTTCCGTCTTTGGGAAAGCCCGGAGTATCCGTTTTACATCCGTCGTAACCGGCACACATCATGGCCACTGCAGTAAGTAATCCGCCGTTTCCCGGAAGGTAGATCCGGAGCCGCTGATCTTGGTAATTATGACCGTTTTTCAGGTAACTGTTCTTCTGAACCGGCATCATCAGTGCGTCCACCGCTTTGTCAGGCAAACCAAGCCGGGTGGCAGTCATGGCCACCATCGGGTAATCCCACCCCCAGGTAGTGGGCCAGTC
>CAYWTT010000771.1:0-1650 GCA_964461245.1 uncultured Prolixibacteraceae bacterium
GATCCTATGTGAAGCGGCGGGTTTTGATACGGTTTTTATTGAGACTGTCGGAGTGGGGCAGAGCGAAACTGCAGTGCACTCCATGACCGATTTTTTCCTTTTGCTGATGATCGCCGGTGCCGGAGATGAACTGCAGGGGATCAAACGGGGGATTATGGAAATGGCTGATGTGGTGGCTATTAACAAAGCCGACGGAAATAACCGGGATAAGGCCGAACTGGCCGGAAGGCAGTATAAAAATGCGCTTCATCTTTTTCCTGCCAAGGAATCAGGGTGGGAAGCCAGGGTGCTGACCTGTTCATCACTTGAAAAAACAGGTATTCCCTCCATCTGGGACGCCATAATGGAATACCGGGAACAAACCAGAGTAAACGGATATTTCATGGAGAACCGCAACAGGCAATCGCTCTACTGGATGTATGAAACCATAAATGATAACCTGAAGCAAAGATTTTATCACGATCCGGAGATCAGGGAAAGGATCCCTGAAATGGAAAAACGCGTGATGAAAGCAGAAATAAGCTCATTTGAAGCGGCCAGGCAGCTGTTGCATGTCCATTCCGGAAAATAGAGGAGTACTCTCGGAGGGTGCATTTTTTGCAGGGGTATCAGATGAATCTTGCAGCTATTGTTGGTTTGTATTTATTTTTTAGTAAATTAGCATTTGTAAAACTCATATTTGCCGGGTATTTGCTGCGCTTAAATCACCAATTAATTAAATACAAACCCATGAAGAAGCCTATTTTATTATTTTGTGCATTTTTGTTGATTCTCCTTTCCCTGCCCGGATTCAGTCAGCCTCAGGAACCTAATGGTTTCAAGCTGGCGGGAATTCAGCCTGTGGTAACCCATCTTGGTCAAACAATTTCAGGTAACAGTGATCTGACCCCTTTCGGCGAATTAAAAAACCGGATCTTTGGATTGTCTGTGGCTGGTAAAATTAATTTCACCGGAGATGACGGTTTAGTCCGCCTTATTCTGGTAGACCGGGAGGGTCGTGAATACCTGGTTTATGAGATGTATTCGCTGTTGGCAGACGACACAGAGGTCACTTTTGATGATCTTTGCGAGGAGACCTGTCTCCTGGATGGCATTGTTCCCGAGTACCTCAAAGTAGAAGCTGAAAATGCAGTTCTGACACTCGACAGGATTACCACGGCTGCCGGATTGCCTGCCGGGATCAATGTGGCCCTGGCAAGCAGGGAAAAACACCAGGCAAGGAATGAGGGTAAGATCGCGAAACTCAACCAGAATCTGCAAAAGAGAGGTCTGCTTTGGGCAGCCGGTAATACTGAAGTTTCGAATCTCTCCTATGCGGACAAGAAGAAATTGTACGGACAGAGCAAATTTCCTCCCGGCATTGAATATTATATCGGGGGTGTTCTGCAAACAGGAGCCCGGCTAAAAGCCGCCACGGCAAGTGCCATGGTTGATAAGTGGGACTGGCGTAACCGCCATGGCAAAAATTGGATCTCCCCGGTAAAAAACCAGTCAAGTTGCGGTTCCTGCTGGGCCTTTGCTGCCACAGGGGCCACTGAAGCCCAGACAAATCTCTATTTCAACCAGTTGCTGAACCTGAATCTTTCAGAACAGGACGTGTTGTCCTGCAGCGGAGCAGGCACCTGTGGAGGAGGATTGCCAGGTACCGCT
>CAYWTT010000772.1:0-1649 GCA_964461245.1 uncultured Prolixibacteraceae bacterium
CCATTTCCACGGGCCAGAGGCTGGACTGGATCTCCCCAATATGAGCCTTCCGCAGGAAATACATACAGAGCCGTGACTGCCCGATACCTCCCCCGATGGTCAGTGGCAACTGTCCGTTCAGTAACAACTGGTGCCAGTACAATTCCTTACGTTCTTCCATATTCCTGATTTTCAGCTGTTCCACCAAAGCAGCCTTGTCCACCCTGATCCCCATGGAAGAGATCTCAAAAGCCCTTTCCAAAACGGGATTCCAGATCACAATATCTCCATTCAGTCCCTTGTGGCCGTTTCCACAGGAAGTGGTCCAGTCATCATAGTCAGGTGCCCGTCCGTCATGTATTTCCCCGTTGGGAAGATATCCACCGATCCCGATGACAAAAACGGCACCATACTCCCGTGCTATCTTCATCTCCCGTTCCCGGGGCGTCAGATCGGGATACTCTGCTGCAAGATCCTCGGAATGGAAAAAGGTTATATTTTCAGGCAATTGCGGCACGATCTGGGGATAATAATCCTGGACCAGGTTTTCCGTACTGACTACCGCCGCATAGATTTTATTGACAATGTTCTTCAGAAAATCGATGTTCCGCTCCTCGGCCGTGATCACCCTCTCCCAGTCCCACTGGTCCACATAAAGCGAATGAATATTGGTGAGCTCTTCATCAGGCCTGATTGCATTCATATCGGTGTATATCCCGTATCCTGGCGGTATTCCCATATCGGCCAGTGCCATTCTCTTCCATTTGGCCAGCGACTGCACTATTTCGGCCTGTTCATCATCCATCTCCTTGATAGGAAAAGATACCGGCCGTTCAATCCCGTTCAGGTCATCGTTGATCCCTGTCCCCTTTTTTACAAAAAGCGGTGCGGTAACCCTGCGTAAACGCAATCCTGAAGCCAGATTGAGCTGGAAAAAATCCTTCACCAGCTTGATGGCCTGTTCCGTCTGATTGACGTCCAACAGCGAAGAGTAATTTTTAGGAAAATATAACTGCATATCTATTTCATTGTTATTTGGCGGTAAATATATATTTAAAATATCAAAATGACATAAAAGCAATAAATTTTTCCTAATTAGTAAAATAAACCTGAAAAATTGAAACATATTGACATCAATAGCCCGCTAAAGACCGGCATTTCGGATCTTTACACAACAACCCGGAAGATTTTTGTCAAATGATTTCAGTAAAAGAAAGGGAAATCCTTAATCGTCTATCTCCACCTTCAGTCCATCGTGTGCAAGGAGTACATTTCGGGGAAGGGTGGCCGCAACCTCTTCATAAAGTCCGAGGGCATGGCTGACATGGGTAAGAAAAGTTCTTTCCGCATTGATTTCAGCGGCGAATGCCAGCGCTTCATCCAGGCTGAAATGGGAAATGTGTTTCTCATGCCGCAGCGCATTCACCACCAAAAACCGGGTACCTTTGATCTTTTCTTTTTCCTCGTCGGGAATGAAATTCACATCGGTCAGGTAGGTCAGGTTTCCGGTCCGGAAACCATATACTGGAAGCTTATGGTGATAGCAACGGATGGGGATAAACTCCAGCTCATCGATACGGAAGACTTCACCTGTGACATCATGCAGCTCCATCTGGGGGATTCCGGGGTATTTCCATCGCAGGAAAACATAGTGGAAGATCCTTTTTATA
>CAYWTT010000773.1:0-1636 GCA_964461245.1 uncultured Prolixibacteraceae bacterium
TGCTCTTACTTTAAAAAATCTGCGAAATGAGGCAGCTCAGTTGAAAAATTCTAATTTTGTCACCATTATAGGTATTAAAACAGATAAAATGTATAAGGCAGAGATTCATACCGAAAAAGGTATCATGAAGGTGGTTTTCTTTGAAAAGGATGCCCCCGGCACGGTGGCCAATTTTATTAAATTATCCCAATCGGGATTCTACGACGGATTGACTTTTCACAGGGTAATTCCCAATTTTGTGATCCAGGGCGGTTGTCCTTACGGAACAGGAGCGGGTGGTCCGGGTTATACCATTCCCTGTGAACTGGACGGGGGAAACCAGTATCATGACCGGGGAGTATTATCGATGGCCCATGCCGGGAGGAATACCGGAGGTTCTCAGTTCTTCATCTGCCACAACCGACAAAACACAGCCCATCTCGACCGTCATCACACCTGTTTCGGAAAGGTTTATGAAGGACTGGAAACGATTGATAAGATCAGGCAGGGTGACCTGATTGAGAAGATTGTCATTACAGAGGAATAACATTCTTTTCAAAGCGAACAGGAAGAAAACACAAAAGTCAGGTGAAAATCTGACCTCTTCGACCCACGGTGACTGTTGTGTTTTCCCTGAGTCTGGTCAGGGTAAACCGGCTTCTTTCATCCTCATATCTTTTCCACATAAAGCTGTGTGGCTTCTATCCTGATGACTTTAATTTCCTCTCCCTTATCGATAAATTCGCCTGAGGTTACCGCGTCGTATACTTCTTCTTCGATGACCACTTTCCCTGACGGGCGAAGTACTGTCTGGGCCATACCGGTTTTACCTTTCAGCAACAACAGGGAATTGTCAATACTCACATACCCCTCACTCACCTGCTGAACAGTCTGGAGGGCCAGCCTGCCAAATGGTCCCTTTTGCCTGGAAAAGACCTTATTGCTGAGCCACAGGGCAATTCCCAAGCCGGTCGATGCACCCCCGAACACAATAATCACTGCAATGCCGGCTTTCCACAGGTTTACTTCTCCAAAATCAAAATGTACATTGTTGATCAGACTGAGAACAAGACCGAGAAAAGTGAAGGATATCCCCAATATTCCGGCCACACCGAATCCGGGTAGCACAAAGATCTCCAAACCCAGCAGGATGAGGCCTGCCACAAAAAGCAGGATTTCCCAGTGTTCAGCCAATCCTTCAAGATAAAGCGGGGCAAAATAGAGCACGGCAGCCAAGATGGCAACTCCCAGAGGGAATCCTATACCGGGTGACTGCATTTCAAAATAAATACCCCCGATAATTGCCATAATCAGCAATCCCGAGATAAAAGGATGTACCAGAAGTCCAATGATTTTCTCGATAAAGGAAGGCTTGTATTCTTCAATGCGGGCATTCTCAAATCCAGTTTTTCTGAGCACTTCGTTCACATTTTCAGCAGTCCCTTCGCAATAACCGTTTTTAATCGCCTCCTCCGTGGTGAAAGTAAGTACTTTACCCGTATCGATGATCCCCTCGATATAAACGCTTGGATCGACCATTGCTTCAGCAATGCGAGGATCACGGCGCCAGGAGATCAAGGTATCGGCTCCTGTAACCAGGGTATCTTTTCCCTGAGCTTCGGCCGTGGCCCGCATGGTAGAACGCATATATGACTGG
>CAYWTT010000774.1:0-1607 GCA_964461245.1 uncultured Prolixibacteraceae bacterium
GGGCCTTCTCAGCCGTGATCCAGGTGTTGGCTTTCATCTGGCTGATCATATCCTGATGACTCTTCCCCGTGCGTTTGGCGTAAATATGGGCGATGGCCATGTCAAACTGCCGGTTCTCCTGCTGGAGTGTTTTCAAATCACTGATCAGGGTGTCCAGTTCATCCTCATTGAAGAGCCCGTAATTGTCCACCCCGGCCATTACTTTATGCACCAGTAAAAAGCAGTTGTCCACGATGGAAACCTTTTGGGCTGCCATTGCCAGAACCGTGGCAGCTGAGGCAGAGGGTCCGGTAAAAACCACCTCCACGTTCCCGTGAGCAGCAATCTGGTTATACATGTCCAGGGCATGGAAAACATCCCCGCCGAAAGAACTGATCTGAAGCAACACCCCTTCTTCCAGGGTGTCTTCCAGGTCATAGCGGAGAAGCTCTTTTCCATAGCCCCAGCGACCGATATAATTGTCAATGCGGATAATCTTGCGGGCCATATGCCTTCAGTGTAATTTCAAGGCAAGTATAACCGGCAATCAGGCCCTGCCAAAGGACAACAACTCTTCTGAAATCCTTGCAGAATCAGGGATTTAGCGCCAAGGGGCCTTAAAACGGATTGCTGATGTGCGCTATGGGACGGGTGCAATCCCGTTTAAAACTGAGCGTATACCCTCCCCTGTCTGAAACTGCCATTCCGGTTTTGGCTTCAAATGAAAAGTGAAGGGGCTGATCTTTGGTTCCGGCCACCTGGTACTGCTGATTTCCATCCATCAGCACGATCACGTAATCCCGGCCGGCCATTCCGCTGAAAAGCTGACCTGCTTCCCCGCGGATACCCGGAGTGAATCCGGTGACGGCAATTTCATAATAGGCGCCCCCGCCTGATTTCTTTAATTCGCAATTGCTTTCCGATGATTCCGGGGAGAGGTACAGGGCAATAACATTTTCAGCGGAGGAAAGCACAAGCGATCCTTCCGATAGGAAGATGATTTCGGAAGGAGGCACTGCCCAGAGGCGAAGCACTCCTCCCAGGTTGTCCGAAGGTTTCAATAAGGAAATCATATTAAGACATTCATTTATATTATAAGGTATGCTCAGGGTTAACACCGATCCTGAAAAAACATGGGCATTCATATCAAAACGTAACAGCACGTCATTCACAGTAATCCTCAGGGAGAATTCAGGGATCTATCTGATATCTTTTTAACAGATTTTAACATTTTCTTTTTCGTAAGGAACTTCCGCTGCCTCTCCTCCTGCAGATAACGGGAATATTCCCGTTCCACCCGGTCGGAGTATTGAAGGGGGATCTCCAGCTCCTCCAGCAGGAAAAAGATTACCTCCTTCTTTTCCATTCCCATCCTGCGGGCCTGGGTGATCACGTCATGGGCGATCATCCGCCAGTAACGCATCACCCGGGAGGCGAACATCACGTTCCGCTCCGGGGATACATAGCGGTATACTCGGGCATTCTTATGCTCCATCAGCGGAATTTCAATGTCAAAGGCTTCCTCTCCGTAATCTGGCTGCTGGTATCCCGCCGGAAGCGGGCGAAGCAAGGCCTGGAAAAAGAGGCTCAGGTCATGGCCTTTTGAAAAGCGAAACGGTTCATTCGCG
>CAYWTT010000775.1:0-1573 GCA_964461245.1 uncultured Prolixibacteraceae bacterium
CCGAATTTTTAAGGATCGCTGCATAGAGCGTATCAATACTGAATCCCCTGATCCCTTTCAGGTAAGCGTCAGTGATAAGGGAAGCTGAATTGGAGCCGATCATGCAGTCACGATGTCCAGGACTGGCCCACTCGGGCAGCCAGCCGCTCTCCAGATAGGCATTGACAAGGCCTTCCATGATCTTTCCGTCCATTTCGGGATACATCCACGTAAAAAAGGGAAAAACAGCCCGGAAGGTATCCCAGAAACCGTTGTCGGTATACATAACCCCGGGAAGAACTTTTCCGTTATAGGGACTGTAATGGTAAATTTTCCCTTCTGTATCGGTTTCATAAAATTTCCGGGGAAAAAGGAGGATCCGGTACAGGCAACTGTAAAAAGTGCGGACTTTATCGGGATTCTCATCCGAAATCCGGATCCGGCCAAGTTCCTTATCCCAGATATCCCGACCTTCACGGCTGATTTCGTCGAATGATCTGTTTGCGATCTCTTTTTGCAGGTTCAGTTCGGCTTGTTCCGGACTGATAAATGAGGAGGCCACTCTGGCCTGTATCTGTTCTCCTTTGGTTGTTTTAAACCTGACAATCGCTCCGGCATGGAATCCTTCCGACATTGACCTGTTTTCCGAAATCTTCCCGTCCAGCCAGGTATACCAAGTAACGAACGGCTTATCGAACCGAACCACGAACCAGTTTTTAAAGTTGTCGGGGACACCTCCACTGTGGCGGGTGGTGTAACCCACGATTTTGTTCTCCTCAGGGATCACGCGCACCATAGAGCCTTTGTCAAAAGCATCGATCAGCACACAGGAGGTGTCGTTTTCAGGGAAGGTGAACCTGAAGCAGGCAGCCCTTTCCGTAGGAGTGATCTCCGTCACCACATCATAATCGGCAAGATAGGCCTGATAATACCAGGGTCTGGCAATCTCAGCCTTATGGGAGAACCAGCTGGCCCTCTCATTTTCATCTGAAACAATTTTACCGGTAGTGGCAAAAAGGGAAAACTGCCCGTAGTCGTTGATCCAGGGGCTGGGTTGATGGGTTTGTTTGAATCCTCGTATCTGCTTGGATGAATAAGCGTACATCCATCCATCCCCCATCTTGCCGGTTTGCGGAGACCAGAAGTTCATTCCCCACGGGCGGGCAATCGCAGGGTAAGTATTTCCACTGCTGAAACTGAAATCGGAGAGGGTACCCATCAGGGGATTAACCCAATCGGCAGGGTGTTCAACCAATCCGGGATCAGTATTTTTCTGGCAGGAAAGAAGCGGAAGCAACAAAAAAAACAAATAGAAGTAACGCATAGCTCTAGGTATATTTCAGGTCGAAGATAAAAAAAAAAGCCTCCTTGCGGAAGCTTTTATATTGTTCAACCCGAAGTTTAAACTCTTTTTTCCTTGATACGGGCTTTTTTACCGGTAAGTTTGCGAAGGAAATAGAGCCTTTTACGGCGTACACTACCTTTTTTATTGATATCCACGCTGTCAATAAAAGGTGAAGCCATGGGGAAAATACGTTCGACGCCGACGTTTCCTGACATTTTGCGAACTGTGAAAGTTCTGGTCTCGTCTTTG
>CAYWTT010000776.1:0-1561 GCA_964461245.1 uncultured Prolixibacteraceae bacterium
ATCCCGACGTATTTCCCGACCAGACCAAAAACGATTACCGATACCGCTGAACAGGGAACAAGGGTCACCAGAACGGCAGTTATAAACCTCTCCCTTTTGGATTCCATGATTCTGCATGAGAGACAGCCGGGCACATTACAGCCAAATCCGATGATAAATGAGATGCATCCTTTCCCGTGTATGCCCATTTTATGCATCAAATGATCCATCAGAAAAGAGATTCTGGATATATAGCCCCAATCCTCCAGAAAATAGAGGATGATATAGAAGGGCAGGATGTAGGGCAGGGCTATCTGGACAAGGGCAAGCACGCTCTCCACCCCGGCCCATCCGAGGCCGGCAAGGAATGTTACACCGACATACTCTTTCCAGTATGCATGCCCGTTGGCAAAGAGGGAATCCAACCACCCTGAAAGCCAGTTTCCGAAACCGAAGACCGCCATGAACATACCACCCAGAATGGCAATCATGACCAGATATCCGTATATTTTATGAGTAGCAACCGCATCCAGCCTGTCACTGAACACCGTTTTGGGTTGCATGCTTAGTTTTACCGTTTCCTGAGCCATCCGGGAAGCCAGATGACTACGTTCATCAGCAATCACCAGTGAAGAGTCATGTCCGTGAATGTCTTCCAGATATTCGCTGAGTTGTTTTGCTTCTTCCAGTATCGCAGGAGCCACTGATGCCATGGTGGCAATAATTTCATGGTCTTTTTCAAGCAGCTTGATGGCAATCCATCTGGCCGGATAGGGCGTTTCCAGATTTTTGATTTTCGATGTCAGCTTACGGATGGAATCTTCGATTTCCTTTCCATAACCGGGGATCCGGTATTCCCGGTTTTCAGCCTGCATTTCGATAACCTTGTCAATGACACGGGTAATGCCATATCCCCTGGATGCCACGGTGGGGATAACCGGGATATCCAGCAAATGTCGCAGCTTATTGATGTCGAGTGTAATCCTTCTTTTCTTTGCAAGGTCATACATATTCAGGGCAAGGATAACCGGACATTGAAATTCCAGCAACTGCAGGGTGAAAATAAGACTTCGCTCAAGATTGGTGGAATCCACCACATTGATCACACAATCCGGCTTCTGATGAATGATGTATTCCCTGGAAATCAGCTCCTCTTCCGAGGATGTGGTCAGGGAATATATCCCCGGCAAATCGGTTACGTCAATGGTATGATCTTTATAGAAGAGCGTTCCTTCGCATTTTTCCAGGGTTTTGCCGGCCCAGTTACCGATGTGCTGGTGAAGTCCGGTTAAAAAGTTAAAAACGGCTGATTTTCCGCTGTTTCCCTGACCTGCAAGAACAATATTGATTTTTTGGCCTCTCATTTGGGTTCTACTATAATCCTGTGTGCCAATCCCCTGCCCAATACCAGCCTGGAACCGCGCACCTCAATCTGCACCGGCCCTGAAAATAAGGTCCTCCTGATTATCTTTATCTCCGTACCTGGGGTTAAACCTATATCGGCCAGTCTTTTGGCTGCAATCCTTCCACCCTGAACTGAGATAATTACTCCCAACTGACCCTCTTTCATTTCATTCAGACT
>CAYWTT010000777.1:0-1552 GCA_964461245.1 uncultured Prolixibacteraceae bacterium
TACGATTCAGCTTGAAAATTTAAAACAGCGGGACAAACTGCAGGCAGATCTGAAAAAAGAAGGCATCCCCAGCATGATCTATTACAAAAAGCCCATGCACAAACAAAGTGCCTTTGCGGGAATGAAATTTGACGAAGCCGATTTCCCAGTAAGCAATCAAATCTGCGACCGGGTCTTATCCCTGCCTATTCATCCCCATATCACCCAGGAGGAGCAGGGAAGAGTGATTGAGGTAGTGGGGAGAAGTGTGGCTGAAAGTTGTACGTTCAATAGAGGGTGATTGTTATGAGTGTACAATATGACGTTATGATCCTGGGTGGAGGGATCAATGGCTGTGCCATTGCCAGGAAGCTTTCCCGGGAGGGCAAAAAAGTTTGTCTGCTGGAGAGGTCGACCATTGGATGCGGAACTTCATCCAACAGCTCCAAACTTATCCATGGCGGGTTAAGGTACCTGGAGACCGGAAGGTTCGGTTTGGTGAAAGAGTCTCTGAAGGATAGGAAGAGACTCTTTGAGCTTTATCCGGATCTGGTTGAGATGGTGCCTTTTTATTTGCCGGTGTATGATGACAGCCTGCGGCCCTGGTGGATGATCCGCACCGGACTGGGCATGTATGACCTGTTTTCACGACAGCCCGAGTACCACTGCAAGCATATAAAAAATGAGGATTTTGCCGGGAAATTCCCGGGTGTAAAAATGGCAGGGCTTCACCGGGTCTATGTATATTATGACGGGAAAACCAATGATTTGGAACTGACCAGGAGAATTGCCCGAGATGCGGTCAGCGCTGGCTGTGATGTGCGGGAAAACTGCCAGGTCATTTCAATAAAGGGGAATGCCAGGGTGTTCCACATAATGTATAAGGATGGCAGAGGAGAATATGAGGCGGAGGCACCGGTGCTGATCAATGCCACCGGACCATGGATCGACGAAGTGAATGACCAGTACCAATTGCCCCATAACTATCGCATCAATAAAGTGAGCGGGATCCATATCGTGATCAATAAAAGTCTGGTTCCGGATTGTATGTTTTTACAAACCAGTAACCGGCGGATCTTTTTTATGATTCCCTGGACGGAGGGACAGACCATCATCGGTACCACGGAAAGAATGGAGAAAAGCCGCTGTGATGACATCAAGGTGCAGGAAGAGGATATAAACTATCTGCTGGAATGCGCCAATCACTATTTACGGGAAAAGATCAGCCGGTATGATATTTGCCATACCTTCCTGGGCATCAGGCCGCTGGTGATGGATAAGAATGATAAGGGAGATGCCACCAGCATGAGCCGGGATTATAAAATAGAAGTCATTCGTGAGGGAAAAACAAAATTAATCCATGTCTACGGCGGCAAGCTGACTACATGTCTGAGCATGGCTGAGAAGGTAGGGGCGAGGGTGTGACAGGGTGAAGTTGACATGGGGCCTGCCCCTCTGTGACCCGTCTTTGAAACATGCTCATGAATACATTCACCGGCCTTGGATCCGTGAAAGATGGACTTGTTCACCGTTTGAGTGGCCTTGTTTTACCGAGAGGATGGTTTATGGGGTA
>CAYWTT010000778.1:0-1552 GCA_964461245.1 uncultured Prolixibacteraceae bacterium
TTGAGAAATATCACTACCCCATTCTTTATTGGTATAATAAGTTTACGTACAGTTTGTTTAACTTATCCAATAAATTTACATACAAATTAACGAAATTTTTTTCTCATATCATCAAATTTTTGAGTTTATTTAAGTAAAACCGCTCAATAATTGTATTTTTGTAGGTTGAATCATTTGTAATTCAGTCGGAAAGATCAAACTGGAAAAACTTAGATTACTATGGAAGAACTTAAAATTGCATACACATTACCGGCAAAAGTGAAGATCATGGCGCTGCTCGCCGGAGGATTTCTGTTTGCGCTGGCAACGGGAGTAGGGATAACCGAGGCACTGCACAACCGGTTCGGTTTTCTCTTTTATGTAGGGGTTGCAGGAGTAGCCGTTGCCGTTTTGCTGGTTTCAACCGTAACCATATGGCAAGCCGATTTCCATGTGGTGATTAACCAGGATGAAATGCGTATCAGGTTGCCCAAACAGCATATCGACGGTTCCGTCCTGTGGGAAACGGTAACAGAACTTGGAATCGGCTTAAGCTATCTGACGCTCACTACTACCGGGACCAACTACAAGATCGACCTGGGCAACCTCAAATATAACGATCTGAAAAGGATAAAAAGCAAACTGATTGAAGTCTGCGAAGCAAAAAGCATCCCCTTCGGAAATATTTGATGCCGAAGGGGAGTGTCGTCACTTTTCCCTGAAAAAGATATTTATAGGTGTTCCGGAGAAATTCCAGTTTTCACGCATCCGGTTTTCAATGAATCGCTTGTAGGGCTCCTTGATCCATTGAGGAAGATTGCAGAAAAAGACAAATGTGGGTATCTGCGTATTGGGCAGCTGCGTAATATACTTCACCTTGATGTATTTCCCCTTGTTGGCCGGTGGCGGGGTCCTTTCGATGATCGGCAGCATCACTTCGTTGAGTTTGTGGGTAGGAACTTTCTGCTTCCTGTTCAGATATACCTCTTTTGCGGAATCCATCACTTTCAGTATCCTCTGCCTGGTCAATGCCGAACCGAAGATGATGGGAAAATCTGTGAATGGTGCAAACCGTTCACGAATCACCTTTTCAAAATCCCTGATCAGGTTACTGTCCTTATCCTCTACCAGATCCCACTTGTTGACAAACACCACCAGTCCCTTCCGGTTTTTCTGAATCAGTGAGAAGATATTGAGGTCCTGGCTCTCAATGCCTCGCATGGCATCGACCATGAGAATGCAGACGTCAGCCTCTTCGATGGAGCGGATGGAACGGATTACCGAGAAATATTCCAGGTCTTCCGTTACTTTTCCCCTCTTGCGGATTCCTGCAGTATCGATGAGATAAAAGTCCATTCCGAACTTGTCGTACCGGGTATAGATGGAATCGCGGGTGGTTCCGGCAATATCGGTCACGATATTACGCTCCTCACCTATCAGTGCATTTACAATAGATGATTTTCCGGCGTTGGGGCGACCCACCACGGCAAACTTGGGAATATCCTCCAGCTTTTCCTCTTCACCTTCTTTCTTGAACAACGACAACAGGTGATCCAGCAGATCGCCTGTCCCC
>CAYWTT010000779.1:0-1545 GCA_964461245.1 uncultured Prolixibacteraceae bacterium
AAAATGGTAAGATAAGAGACGGTAGAGGTGATAATCAAAGGGATGAAGAGGCCATATCCCCCGGTTATTTCAGCTGTTAGGAATATTGCCGTCAGCGGCGCATGCATAACCCCGGCCATCAGTCCGGCCATACCAGCCAGTGCGAAGTTCTCCTTAGGAAGGTCCAGTCCGAAATAGATGTTTAGTCCCATCGAAAGGGCATAACCGGTAAGGGCTCCCATGAACAAGGTAGGAGCAAAAATGCCACCGACGCCTCCTCCTCCCGTAGTGGCTGCCGTTGCCACCACTTTAACCAGAAGGATGACCAGGACAAAAAGCAACAGCGATTTGTCCTCGTTTTTCCAGCCAAAGAACACCGAGTTATTGAGCAATTCCTGTCCGTTTCCGCTGAATATGCGGGAAATGGAGGTATAGCCCTCTCCCCACAGCGGAGGGAACAGGAACACCAGCATGCTGAGTAAAATACCACCGGCAGCCAACCTCACCCAAGGATTGTGAATCTTCCTGAACCCGGCCTCGACCCACATTACCGATCTGATCATATAAAAAGAAATGAATCCGGCAATGATGCCCAAAAGAACATAATATACTATGTTATGAACGGTAAAACTGTTGACCAGGTTAAACTGCATGAGCATGGCATTGCCCATGAAAATGTAAGAAAGGGATGCAGCCGTAATGGAAGAAATCAGCAGGGGGAGAAGGTAAGCCATGGTCAGATCGAGCATAAGCACCTCCAGGGTAAATACCAGTCCGGCAATGGGAGCTTTAAAAATTCCGGCAATAGCACCGGCAGCGCCGCATCCGATCATCAGGGTCACGTATCTGTAATTCAGTTTGCAAATCCGGGCCAGGTTGGATCCGATGGCTGCCCCGGTCAGGACGATCGGGGCTTCAGCCCCCACTGATCCCCCCAGAGCGATGGTCATGCTGCTCCCTACCATCGAAGACCAAGTGTGATGTGATTTCAGGCGCCCTCCTTTACGTGAAATGGAAAACAGAATTTTAGAAACCCCGTGATTAATATCTTCCTTAACCAGATATTTCACAAAAAGATAGGTGACAGCAATCCCCATTAGGGGATAGGCCAGGTAGAACAGGTTAAAGGTATCGGCAGGCAACATTCCGGTCAGGCCGGTTTCCACCAAATGGATCAGCTTTTTCAGGATAAGTGCGGCCACCCCGCTCAGTACTCCGATAATAAAACTGATCAGGTAAATGAAGTTACGCTCACTGATATGATTCAGCCTCCAGATTGTCAGCCTGTTAATAAGTGACATCCAATATGATCCGGTATAAAATTTCATCGTTTTGAACACTACTTCAAAGATAAAGCAATTATTCTTCACATTCGGTGTATGAAATGGCATCATCCCAAACAAAGAAGATGGTTCAACGGGAATAATTTCGGGCATTTCTCCCTTGAATGCCCGGTCTGGCGACATGTTCAAAACAAACAGAGAGGTAAATCAGAGAGCCTTCAATTTGCTGAGCATCTTTTTCGGGTGAGCAGGAAATGGAGGGCATTGAAGACAAAAACCGAAA
>CAYWTT010000780.1:0-1544 GCA_964461245.1 uncultured Prolixibacteraceae bacterium
GATGGTGAAGCCCCGGCTGTTATTGTTTCCCCCGACGAAAAATTAAAAGTTCATTATAATCAGGAACTTGAACAAAAAGCATCAACCCGTTTCGATTCCGGTACCTGGAAAATAGAGCTGTCGTGTTTGAATGCTGCTTCTACCCTTTTCGTAAAGACCAATGCCGAAGTGAAACAGAATGGGAATAGTCTTCGCTTGCAGTTGCATAAAGGTGAAAATACAATCCTGGTTTCAGTCAACAAAAACCCGCAGGTTTCCGGCAAACAATCGTTATCTCAAACCATGGACTGGTGGCACAACAAATGGAATACCTCGGCCTGCTTGGATCTGCCTGAAGAAAAAGCCCAGCAAACCTGGGTTCGTTCAATTGCCTACATGCTCTATTCATACAACGACGATCCGTACGGTGCCGCGCCACCCAACGGGCTGACCGGTATCTGCTGGCCATTTCCTTTTCCGCAGGATCTTTCATACATCAATGCCTTGTTGCTGGCTTCGGGCAACTACAATGTCTCGAAGGCTTGGGTCGAATTTTGGGCCGAAAGAATTGAGGGCATGAAAGATTATACCAAAAGATTTTATGGAGTAGATGGCGCTTTGGCCCCTTGGGTTTTCCCTTACGGTGATTTCAACGGTTATCATGATCCGTTACCTCCGAACCGGAATTACTACGAACTGCACAATTCGGGCTATATGGCCCGGACAGCTTTTGAAACATCGGTTTATGTGAACGATAAGAAGTGGACGGATAAATATGTTATCCCGTTAATCAGGGAATTGGCTTTGTTTTACCGGAATATCAGCAAAAAGGAAGCCGACGGCTTATGGCACTTGTTCATTACCCCGTCGATGGGGCAGGACGAAGAAGGCGGTGAGAATAAAAAGGATTATTTATGTGCTTTGACCAGCGCCGAATATTGCTTTCAAAAGGCAATCGAACTTAACCTGGATGAAGACGGATTCTACCGTCAGGTGTTGAAGGACGGGCTGGCATTTTCCTCGCTTAAATCGAAAAGTGGTATTTATTTCTCAAACCAGGGAAGCGGCGAGGAGGATTTTGGCAAGCAAAAACACCCGGTACAATTAAATCCGTTGACATTCCTGCCGGTTTGGAAAGAAGTCCCTCAACCGGTAGCTTTAGCTTATCAGCACCGTTACGAGATTACCGAGGTTTCGAAAGTTTTCCATTTTTCAGGTTGGACTCTGGCCGATTTTCTACTTGCAAGTTCCCGTTTTGGAGATGTAGCCGGCTGGCAAAAAGACTGGGATAACCTCCGTAAGTCGGATTATGTCGACCCAGACTGGATACAATCGTACGAATCGAGCAAACTTCACCGGCATTCGTTTTATGTGACTAACAGCGACCTGATAGCCCTATCGTTGCTGAACAACCTGGTTTCCGACTGGTTCGGCAAAATCGAAATCGCTAAATGCAATCCCTGGAAAGGAGAGGCTTCGTTCCAAAATTACTATTCAATTTTAGGAGTGATAATCAGCGGTAAGATCAGTGGCTCTCGTGCCGACATATTGCTGGAAGCCTGGAA
>CAYWTT010000781.1:0-1540 GCA_964461245.1 uncultured Prolixibacteraceae bacterium
CCGCCAGGATGGTGTTTTTCGGATCTTCAATGTTGTTGGCCAGGTGATGCTTGATACGGCCGGCTTCCATCATCCCCGATGCCGAAATGATGACGCACGGTTTTTGGAAGGAATTCAGCTTTTTCGATTCCTCAACGCCGGTAATATAATAGAGGGAACTGAATCCGAACGGATCGGGGTCGTTGTCCATCACCTGCTTTACCTGGTCATTCAGGTTATCGGTATGCATCCTGAAAACTTCGGTGGCATTCACTGCCAGCGGACTGTCCACATAGATATTCACCCTGGGCAGTTCTCCGGAATTAAAAAAGTTGTTCAGTGAATAAACCACTTCCTGGGTACGCCCGATGGCAAATGAAGGAATGATTAGCTTGCCTCCTTTTTCGACACAGGTTTTCTTTATCACCCTTAAAAGCTCCCCTTCAGCCTCCTGTATATGCGGATGCAAACGGTTCCCATAGGTCGATTCAGTGATCAGGTAATCACAATGCGGAAAAGGATCAGGCGATTTGAGAATACGGTTAGAGGGACGGCCGATATCCCCTGTATAACCAATCTTATATGTTTTCCCGGATTCGGTGATCTCCAGCGAGACCACACTGCTGCCCAGCATGTGGCCTGTGTTGGTGAATTTCACCCGGATATCATTATCAATGTTGAATTTGCGGTTGTAAGCCACGCCTATAAACAACTCCATGCAGGCACGTGCTTCCTTTTCTGTATAAATGGGCTCCACCGGGGGCAGCCCCTTGGCAATGCGCCGTTTATTGAACCACTTCACGTCACTCTCGTGAATATGGCCGCTGTCGGCCAGCATGATGGAGCAAAGGTCCCGGGTGGCATTGGTGCAGATTACCGAACCCCTGAACCCCAGCTTGTACATGTAAGGGACCAATCCTGAATGATCGATATGAGCATGTGAAAGAATGATATGATCGATCTCCGTTGGCTCAAAACCCAGATAGCGGTTCATGGCATCGGTTTCCAGTCCTTTACCCTGGAACATTCCGCAGTCAAGAAGTATCTTCTTCCCGTTTTTAATAGTAATCAGGTGTTTGCTGCCGGTAACTTCCCTTGCAGCTCCCAAAAATTTTATTTTCATGATAAATGATGTTAACGCTGCATAAGCCCAGATATCAGAGACCGGATTTAGCTGCAGCTTTATTAGCATTCTACAAAAATGTGAATTTTTTTAGACCATTCTCTGTAAGGGAATCGTTATTTTTGGAGGTATTATTAAATTGCCCGGAATATGAAGAGGATCGTTGCCGGTTTGATTATGCTGTGGATCTGCCGGGTTCTTGATGCCCAGGAGCCGGTAAAACTGCCGGTTCCCACAGTGGATTCCGCGCGGACGGAACAGCTTTTTCTTTATCAACCGGGACTTGAACTGCCTGAACTTCCCATGGAGGTTCCTGCCTTACCGGACTTTAAAACCGTACTGGAGGTCCCTCAATTTGATTTTTCACCTTACCTCCGATCTAAGTGGAAGGTGGATTACGCTTCATTTTCCGGCAGAGCTTTTTTCATGGGGAGTGAC
>CAYWTT010000782.1:0-1537 GCA_964461245.1 uncultured Prolixibacteraceae bacterium
TAGGCGGTTTCCTTATTGCATTCCTGCTGAAAAATTATCTGCTATCCTAACCGTTAAAACACACCCACCGCGTTGCGAGCAACGGCTTTAAACATTAGGGCATAATACTCAAAAATAGTTGGTAAAAACTTCTATAAGCCTTGCCAGTATTGATATAGGGAAAAGTTTGATGAAATTAGTTTGATCAAACTTTTTTATTTTACAATAATGTCAAAAAAAACGTCGATGTTGGGCCTGTGGAAGTATGGATGTAATCTGCTGGGGCCAACAAAAAAACAAGCAACGTTATCGTTGTAAAAACTGTGGGATTTTATTTACAAACAATCGACCAGAACAACGGGTACAGAACCGTTTTGTGTGGTTTCGCAAATGGGTAATAGAACGTCAAACCTACCGTACCTTGAGCCAGGAAAGCGGATTGTCGCGACCGACACTTCAGCGGACATTTTATAAGTTACTGGAACGATCTCCACGGTTAAAAGTGATTAAACGGGAACAGGTTCATCTAAGGATTGATGCCACTTATTTTGCAAAGTTCTGCATTGTTTGTTATCAGGACGACTATGATGGATATACCCAGTTGATCCGTTTTACGGATGGGGAACATTATGAAGAAATCAGGGAAGATTTGGAGAACCTGATAAAACTGGGGATCCAGATTGAAAGCATTACCACCGATGGGCACAAGAGCATCTTGAAAGCCATCAAAAAATCATTGCCCGATATTATAGTCCAGCGCTGCCTTGTCCATATCCAACGGATGTGCCTGCTGTGGTTGACCCAATATCCCAAGCATATTGCAGGACAGGAACTCCGGCAATTGGTCCTTCTTATCCATAAAATCAAAACAGAGAATGACCGGCGTTATTGGATTTATGAACTCCAGGCATGGCATAAACGCCACGAAGAATACCTAAATGAAAAAACATATAATCCGGAAACGGAAAGGTACTGGTATACCCATAAATTGCTGAGACGCTCATATATAACGATTAAAAGGGCGCTCCCAAACATGTTCCATTACCTTACAAACCCGCAGATACCAAGGACAACCAATGGAATTGAAGGGTACTTCAGTCATCTGAAAAACCATCTTGATCTTCATCGTGGCCTATCAATAAAGCACAGGATCAACTTCATCAAATGGTACATCTACTTTACAAATCAAAAATGAGTTTTTTTAGCCATGTGCGCATCCCAGTAATATGAAAAGAGGCAGCCGATTAAGACTGCCTCATATTACTGTAAATGCATTAATCTTATTGCTGACAGGTTGGTCTCCACCAGAGCCTGTTTCCTCTTAGACTAACAGTGGGAGTATACGAAATTTTCTTTAAAAACTCACCAACTATTTTTGAGTACATTGCCAAAAAATATCTGCTCGAAGAATATCATGTCAGCCAAAACATTGCCAAACAAAAGCGTAACGATTGTTTATTATCTTTACATCGATCTAGAAAATTCTCCTCTCCCCTGTTTTTTACAATATCATTATAGAAATGATCACTCCCCGGTGGTCATTTTTTTTTATATAAAA
>CAYWTT010000783.1:0-1532 GCA_964461245.1 uncultured Prolixibacteraceae bacterium
CAATATGAGATTAAAACTGCAATTTGTTAAACTGAATCATCCTGCTGGGAATTTGTTTATTCTGATTTTCCTTTGTTCCGCATGTTTGTCGGGCCTGGCAGCCGGCAAAAGCAAATCTCCGCGGTACGGAAAGACAAACATAGCCGACATGGTTTTGATTTACCATGGGGGAGTTCACCGGACGATGGAATGGAATAAGGAGCAGTTCGTTCCCTATGTCATTCACCAAAATCAGAATGGTAAAAAAGAGTGGTTATTTGATGGTTTTCTGTTCACGGAATTTATGGATGGGAAAGGGCACCATTTCGCACACGGGGCACCGGATTCCAAAATTGCCTGCAAGCCAGAATGGGAATGGCTGATGGAACGTCAGTTCGAGAAGAACAAAGGTTTCTCAGCACTTGATCAATGTATTGGCGAGCAAATTCAGGAAATAGGAAAACCTCCTTTTCGTCATAAGCTGGTGGTGGTTATGCCTGTTCCCCAGAAAGAGCAGAAGGACTGGGGAAGCCTTGATCGTCCGATGGATTTTTCAAATGATGAGGACCGGATAGATGCGTGTAAATGGTATATCAGCCGGTTTCTTGACAACTACCAAAAGGAGGATTATCAGAATATTGATCTGGAAGGCTTTTACTGGGTGTCGGAGAAAGACAGCGCTTTCAGGGAAATCATGGTTCCGGTTGGCGATTTTATCCGGTCCAAAGGACTGCGTTTCTTCTGGATACCCTATTGGACCGCTTACGGTTTCGATAACTGGAGAACCGATAAATTCGATTTTGCTTATATTCAGCCCAACTATTTCTTTAAAGATGAGGTCAATTATGAGCGGCTGGATGCGGTTTGTGCTTTTGCCAAAGGCACCCGGATGGGACTTGAGCTGGAATTCGACGGACGGGCACTGGCTGATGCCAAAGGGGGTAAACGGGGCCGGCTGATCAGCTATTTGGATGCTTTTGAAGAAAATGACGTATTCAAGGAAGCATCCGTAGCCTATTATGAAGGAGGCGGAGCCCTATATGAACTTTCACGCTCGGAAAATCCGCTGGATAAAGAACTGATGGACCGGTTGGCCCAGATCATTGTCCGGCGGAAAAAGATGAAATGGTCCCGATAGAAATTTGTAAATTGTTACATTATGAAGAAATTAAACTTCCTGCTGATTTTCCTTCTTCTGGGAAATGCGATGCAGGCGCAGCGTAAACTGACTGATACCGAAAGGTTAGTCTGGTGGCATGATGCCAAATTCGGCATGTTTATCCATTGGGGAGTCTATTCCTTGTACGGAGGAGTTTATAACGGCCACCGCCAGGCGAAGGGCGATGCAGCCTGGATATTGAACCGCTGCAAGATCCCGGTGGCAGAATACCGGGAAAAGGCGAAAGAGTTCAATCCGGACAAGTACGATCCTGAGAGCTGGGTGAAAATGGCCAAGGAGGCCGGCATGAAATACCTGATCATCGGGGCCAAGCATCATGATGGTTTTGCCCTGTTCGACACGAAAGCCAGCGACTGGAATGTGGTGGATGCCA
>CAYWTT010000784.1:0-1531 GCA_964461245.1 uncultured Prolixibacteraceae bacterium
AGAATATTGCGTTACTTCCGCAAAGACCTGGTAATCAGAAGTCGGTGCAGGAAGCTTAACTTTTTTAAGAATCACGGTACCACCGGCATAACGATAGGTCTCATTCAGTACATTCCCCTGAGGATTTTCCACCGGATTGCCCCAGCTGATTTGTTCGTCGTCGAAAACAGTTACTGCAGTGACATAATTCTGGGTGATTTTGTGACGGTAGAGCGCCTGATCCACTTTTTCACCCAGCATGGCAGGGAGGACAGGTGCCACTCCTCTTTTGGGAAAAACCAGCGTGTCGGCCACAATTTCAAAGTTGTTGTTTCTGACAATCTTTAACACCAATCCGTCAGGGATCCCGTATGCCATCTGAGGGGTACCCCTGAAACCGGTCGCACGGGTGAACCAGATATCAATGCTGTTGCTCCGGAGGGTGGTTCGGGCTTTTTCACACGGATAGCCCATGATTTCATCTTTCTCACCGGTATAGGTCAGTTCCGGATATTCGGAGAAGGGCGATTCGACGTGAAAAACTTCACCGTTTTTCAATCGAGCAAGCTGAACGGTTGTTTTATTTTCATAATTCACGAACTCTTTTTCTTCGGGTGTGGCTGCAATCAAACGAATCCCCTCGGTATCCCTGCAGGATTCGGAAAAGGTGGTCCCGGCCATCAGTATTATCCTGCCTCCGCGATGCATTATTTTTCCGTTTACCGCCTGCTTATAAGTTATCTGAACCACCTTGTTCTGAGACTGGGAATAGGTTGTGAATATATCCGCAACGATCAGTATAGCAACAAAAAACATTTTTTTCATTTTCATTTCCTTTGAATTTACTTGTAGTCTCCGGGGGTTCAATATAATCATTTTTTGGAAACTGAATTTTAACCAAATTGGCTAATTTTACTTTTTTATTCTCAATAAATTTCAAACAGGTATGAACAGAAAGATATTCATGTTCTTGTCGGTGGTGTTTATTTCCGGAATAGCTGCAGCCGGACCATTTGACATTATTCCGAAACCGGTGTCTTTGAAGCCGGGTACAGGAGAATTCAGGATCAGTCCTGAAACAGAAATATGGTATGCACGGGAAGCTGAGGAAACGGCCGGGTATGCTGCCGGTTTGTGGAAAAGCGAACTCGGCTTCGGGTTGAAGCAGATTGCCTCGCATTCGGCTCCTCTGAACCGCTGCCTCAGTTTGCAGATCAATGAACCTGTTGATGGTCAGCTGGGTACTGAAGGTTATGTTTTGAAAATCACTCCCCAGTTCGTTTTGTTATCGGCCAATACCACCAGTGGTTTGTTTTATGGTATCCAGACCATTCAGCAGCTTCTGAGTGCGGGGGACGGTAAAACCCTGCCTGTTTCAGTGATTTCCGATTATCCCCGCTTTTCATACCGGGGCGTTCATCTGGATGTCAGCCGCCATTTCATGCCCATTGATTTTATCTATAAGCTGTTGGATTACATGGCCATGCATAAATTTAACGTATTTCACTGGCACCTGGTGGATGACCAGGGCTGGCGCATTGAAATAAAAAAA
>CAYWTT010000785.1:0-1524 GCA_964461245.1 uncultured Prolixibacteraceae bacterium
CGGCGGATCCATCCTGGCTACTGAGACCGGTCTTTTTACCCGGAAGGAACAACAGTCGAACTGGAGGCTGGGATGCCAGGTAAAAGTCAGGGAAGATATGAAAATCAAAGTGCCGGAACATGTGCTGGGCATCAAAAAGTGGGAGTGCGAAGTGGTTTCCAACCGCAATGTGGCCACCTTTATCAAGGAATTTGTGGTTAAACTCCCCGAAGGGGAACATCTGAACTTCAAGTCAGGGGGTTACATCCAGATCGACGTGCCTAAAATTGATGTCGATTTTAAAGAAATGGATGTCCAGCCTGAATTCAGGGGTGAATGGGAAAAATTCGGCATGTTCGGATTGAAAATGAAGAATCCCGAACCCACCTACCGTGCCTATTCCATGGCCAACCATCCAGCCGAAGGCAATATCGTGATGCTAAACGTCAGGATTGCCACGCCGCCTTGGGACCGGGCCAATAACCGTTTTAAAGGTGTCAATCCCGGAATCTGTTCATCTTTCATTTTCTCCCGTAAACCGGGCGATAAAGTGATGGTTTCAGGGCCTTACGGAGAGTTCTTCCTCAAGAATAACGACAATGAAATGATGTTCATTGGCGGGGGTGCCGGTATGGCTCCCATGCGTTCGCACCTGTTCCATCTCTTCCAGACGGTAAAGGAATCAAGAAAAAAGGTGACATTCTGGTATGGAGCACGTTCCTGGAAAGAGGTGTTCTACTATGATCAGTTCCGGGAAATAGAGAAGAACTTTCCCAACTTTACATTTACCCTGGCGCTTTCAGAGCCACGACCGGAAGACAACTGGACCGGGCCCAAGGGATTCATCCACCAGGTTATTTACGATAATTACCTGAGTCAACACAATGAGCCTGAAGAGATAGACTACTACCTCTGCGGTCCCCCGCTGATGAACGACGCTGTGCAGAAAATGCTGTACGATCTGGGCGTTCCCACTGAAAATATTTTATTTGACGATTTTGGCGGATGATCTCCGTTCCGATAACAAAGGGAAGCTACCTCAGAAAGGCGGCTTCTTTTTTATTTTTTACATCCTGTTAATATTTTTCTATGTTGAGAGAATTGTTCAATGCCGTGATTAACTGGTACATGGCGCATATCAATTACGGCACCGTAACCCTGCTGATGGCCATCGAAAGTTCGTTTATTCCTTTCCCTTCCGAAGTGATCATTCCTCCTGCAGCATGGAAAGCCGCTCAGGGCGACCTGAATATTTTCCTGGTGGTGCTTTTTTCTACTTTGGGTGCGTTGCTGGGGGCATTGTTCAATTACTATTTTGCCCTCTTTCTGGGACGTACGGTAGTATATCGCTTTGCCGATTCACGCCTGGCCCGCATGATGTTGTTAAGCCGGGATGGAGTTGAAAAGGCGGAAGCCTATTTTGTACGCCACGGTAAAACCTCCACACTGATCGGACGCCTTGTACCGGCTATCCGCCAGCTTATATCCCTTCCGGCAGGACTGGCACGCATGAACCTGAAAGACTTTATTCTCTTCAGCCTCATC
>CAYWTT010000786.1:0-1515 GCA_964461245.1 uncultured Prolixibacteraceae bacterium
TCCGGCAAGAAATGTGGTAAATCCAAGGGAAAAGAGGGCAACGGCCAGGCTCGCACCGGCACTGATCCCCAATACATATGGCCCTGCCAAAGGATTCCGGAAAACGGTCTGCATCTGCAATCCGCTTATCGATAAAGCCACACCAGCCATCACAGCCGTAATGGCCTTGGGAATCCTGAAATCAAAAACGATGGTTTTCACCGATTCACTTACTGATTCCGGCAATAAGAAAGAGTCGATGATTTGACGGAGGGGAAATAATACCGATCCCGTCAGAATATCCAGGAAAAACAACAGAATCAACAATATCGTCAACATTCCGAACAGGAAGCGGCGGTTTTCACCCAGGGAAGAAATTCCTTTGCGGCTCATCTGATTTCCTGGTAATAGGTTAAAGAATCGGCCGGCAGCAATCCGGGATGGAAGATCTGTATCAGGTCTTTCAAAACCAAGTCGGGATGAGTGGTTCCGCTTTCCCAGAAATCCATTCCCCCTCCTTCTGTCATCCTCTTATTGTTATTGAAAATCCTGCCCTTGCTGAACAAAGGAAAATTGGCAAACCGGCTGTCAGAAGTCAGAATTTCAGATTTTTCGGTGACCATTCCGTTATTGATCCACACAGTGGCTTGTGCGGACAGGTTGATCGCATCCTCCATGGAGATCACAAAACTCTCGTGTGACGGGTTGTGTCCGGCCACGTATTTGCCCCCTGCATCCCTGATCAACTGCGCCATATAGGAATTGCCTCCGGGCACCCACCATGCATCCCTGTACGGAAGTCCCACCATAACGCCAGGTCGTGAAGTGGCATGGGAGGCACGATGGACCAGTTCGTTATACCGCTGTTCAGTTTCTCTAAAGAGAGAATCGGCCAGTTCCGACTTGTTAAAAAAAGCTCCGGTAAATTTTATCCATTCAGCTTTGCCCAGGGGTGTAGATTCGAGATACTCCGCATTGATAACCGCAGGTATTCCTAAGTCCCTGAACTTTCCCAGGAATCCCGCTATTTCACTGTCTACTCCATAAACCATTACCATATCTGGTTTCTGGCTGATAATCTCCTCATAATTCAGATTCTGACCATATCCTACATCCCGGATCACTCCTTTTTCCACCCTCTCCCGGATATAGGCATTCGATACATATGGGGCTCCGGAAATGCCGGTCACTTTATCCAACTCCCGGATCTCGTCCAGAAATGCCAGGTGGGAAGTAGAAAGGCAAATGATCTTCTTCACCGGAATACGGATGACATTCTGTTCCGACAGTGAATCGGGTACTTTACTGTTCCGGTCGATGAGGTAATAATTGATCTCCACACCGGAAGCCTTTTCCCATGGATTCAGCACGGAAAGACGGGTAACGCCGTTACCGGAGGAAGTTCTGAAGCCCAAAGCATACCGGTTTCCCGCACCTGGAACCGTATCCCGCGGCTTGTTGCTGTGACAGGCACTCAGTCCTATAAAGAGGACCATGATCAGGAGGAATCTTTCTCTCATTCCCCGTCAATAGTTT
>CAYWTT010000787.1:0-1511 GCA_964461245.1 uncultured Prolixibacteraceae bacterium
ATTCCCAGTTTGTCAGGGGATGCCATCTCGGTGTCTTTCCCAGCTATTACGAACCATGGGGATATACGCCCCTTGAAAGTCTTGCCAGTGGGACACCTTCTGTAACCAGCGATCTGTCAGGATTCGGAGATTATGTCAATCACAATTTCCCGGATCACGACAAAGCAGGAATGTTCATGGTGGAAAGACGTTACCGAGACTTTAACCAGGCAGCTACTCAACTTGCCGATATCATGTTCCGTTTTGTCCAAATGAACCGTCGTGAACGGATCGCCCTGCGTAACAACTGTGAAATGGCATCACCCCATTTCGACTGGATGAACCTGGGCAAATTCTATGATGTTGCCTATGAGAAGGCATTACAATCTTAGCTGCTTGCTTCCTTACTCCCAAAGGCAGGTAATTTCCAGACCCGGCAGCAGGAATCTGATACCGGCGTTTAATTGAGTTAATGAGAAACAAAGGGCATTCGGGTTTGAGGTTAATAAAACAGCAAGGGAAACTGAACAAGCAGCAAAAATCAGAGATCAGAATCAGCAAAATCATCAAGATGCAAGACAGAAAAACACCGGTCGGAGTATTTGACTCCGGATACGGAGGCTTAACGGTATTAAAAGAGATGCGAAGTAAACTTCCCATGTACGACTTTCTTTACTTGGGGGATAATGCCCGTACGCCTTATGGCACACGTTCTTTCAGGGTCGTTTATGAATACACCCTGCAGTCAGTACAGTATCTGTTCAGTCAGGATTGCCCGCTGGTGATCCTGGCATGCAACACGGCTTCGGCGAAAGCCCTCAGGAATATCCAGCAACTGGACCTGCAGCGTATTGCTCCCGACCGGAGGATACTGGGGGTTATCCGTCCATGTGTGGAAAAGGTGGCCGAAATCACCTGTAACGGAAGAGTAGGTGTTTTGGGAACGCCCGGCACAGTGGCATCCATGTCCTACCCTATCGAACTGGAGAAATGGTCGTCGGGAAAAGTCAGGTCAACCGTACAGGAGGCATGCCCCATGTGGGTGCCCCTAGTGGAAAACTCCGAACTGGATACACCGGGTACCGACTATTTTGTGGAAAAAAACATCCGCAACCTCTTGGGAAAAGACCCCTGTCTGGATACCATTATTTTGGGATGTACCCATTATCCTCTGCTTTTACCGACCATTACCAAATATCTTCCGGAAAACATCAACCTGGTAAACCAGGGAGCCGTGGTTGCCGAAAAACTGACGGATTATCTATTGCGCCACCCGGAAATGGAAACCAGGATATCGAAGGGAGGCACCACCCGGTATCTTACAACCGAAACTTCGGAGATCTTTGAATCAAAAGCCGGATTGTTCCTCGGAGAAACCGTGGAAGCGGAGACGGTTATGCTTAAATGAAAAATGAAGAGCGGGAATATTGCGGCTGAGATGGTAAAAATCAATCGCCTATAATGATGCGGAGGCTTCGGGGAAGGATGGTAAACCGGAAAGGTGACTTTCCCATGGATTCCCCATCCACTTC
>CAYWTT010000788.1:0-1504 GCA_964461245.1 uncultured Prolixibacteraceae bacterium
GGATGATCCCCCCAGGGTATTCCCTTGGAAACCTGCTGATATAACCCGTACCACAGCGGAACCACCGACAGGGCAAAGATGGCGGTGATACACAGCCAGATCCACCCACTCTTAAAAGCCTGTTTTTCTTTAAAATACGCTTTTACCATACTCCTCCTACTATTAGCGCTGTCTTCACTTTTCACTTTTCATTTCTAATACAGGCTTCCCGTGTTCACAATCGGAGTGGCCTCTTTATCCCCGCAAAGGACGACCATCAGGTTACTGACCATGGTAGCCTTTTTGTCTTCATCGAGCTGTACAATATCTTTCTTGCTCAGTTCATCCAAAGCCATTTCCACCATGCTGACCGCTCCCTCCACGATTTTAAAACGGGCAGCCACGATCGCCGAAGCCTGCTGGCGTTTTAACATGGCCTGGGCAATCTCCTGAGCATAGGCAAGGTAATTTATGCGGGCTTCCATTACCTCCACCCCTGCGATGTTCAGCCTCTCGCTCAGCTCTTTTTCCAACTGGTCATTTACTTCTTCACCTCCGCTGCGAAGGGTCACGACTGCCTCGTGGTCTTCCAGATTGTCGTACGGATACATGCCTGCCAACTTCCGGATAGCCGCTTCGGTCTGGATCGTGACAAAATGTTCATAATCATCCACTTGGAACGCAGCCCTGAAAGTCTCCTGGACTCTCCAGACCAAAACCGCGCCGATCATGATCGGATTGCCGATCTTATCATTCACCTTGATGGGTTCCGAATTGATATTGCGCGCCCGCAAGGATATCTTTTTACGCGACAGGAAAGGATTCACCCAATAGAAACCATTGGTTTTCACACTTCCTCTGTAGGCACCGAAAAGGACCAGAACCGAACTTTCATTGGGATTGACGATTAAAAAGCCGATAGCCAGAAAAAAGAAGACAATCCCCAGGATGACAGGGAGCACTATCATTCCTTTGATGGCCATCCATATAAGGGCTCCCAGGATTACCAGATCGATAACCACCATGAGATAACCTGAAGCAGGTGTAACTTTCTTTTCCATGATAATTAATTTTGATATTATTTTAATATCACAAATATATCATTTTAATTGAATACTCCCAAGAATTTTCCAGATTATTTTATAAAAAAAATCCCGGAGTTGCACACTCCGGGATTTTTCAGTTCAATACCCACTCAACCTTGCCCATGGCTGCCGTATCGGCTACTTCGAGCGATCGTGCAAAGCCCAGGATGGCTTGTACCGATCTTTCAGGCGGAGCGAATATCTCAGAACTTTCTTGTATTGCCGGTTCCTCCTCTTCATTCCTGACCGAACCGATCTGGGATGATCCGGTGAACTCTGATTTGATTTGATTAACAAGAAAAATCAAAGTAGATCTTTTACTCATAGGCACCTTTTTCATTTATTGAAATAACGGTGCGGGGGATAAAATATTGTATATGTATTACCTAAATTTTTGTCAGGGTGAGATTTTTATCCCGGATAAGTTTTCGAAGGTTGAT